>NZ_CP016545.1:2415000-2591679 GCF_001687545.1 Paraurantiacibacter namhicola
TGGAGACAGCCGGAACGCTCATGATCCGGGCGAGCAGTGCGATTTCGGCGGATACGTCAACGACGAACAGCGCCGGATCGGTATGCCGTAAGGTGTCGGCGATGATGCCCATGTGCTCGCGCATCTCGGCGACGCCGAGCGGGACGCAATGCATGACAGATGGCGTCGGCTGCTCGTGCAGGGCGGCGCTGCGCGATGGCGCACCGATCATGTTCGGCAGTTCGATGATCCGGGCCTCGCGCGGCATTTCGTCGAACTGTTCAGGAGCAGCCGTCAGCACGACCAATTCGCGCGTTTCCGGCAGGTGTTCGGCGATGGCCATGATCCTGTTCGCGTGACCGCGCCCCTGGTGATGCGCGAAAAAGGCAATCGGCTTCCCGGTCATGTCGTATGTCGTTCCTTGTCGTTGCCGCCCGGCAAATTGGTGTCACCGGCTTCAGCTTTCGCTCGCCCGATGGTCCAGTTGGCCGCCATGCGTATCTTGGGGTTGGGGACGCACCAGATCTCGCCGCCATCATCCAGCGCGGTCACCCAGATCAGGTCATGCTCGACACCATAATCGACCACGGCGAACGCCATCCCCGATCCTTTTTCCAGGACGTGGACCGGAAGGGGAGTCTGAAGCTGCGTGAACATCGCCGTGCCTAACTCTTCGGGGCCAGAAAATCGACGTCATCGTGCGGGGTCAGTTGCGCGATGAGCGCCCGGATGGTCGAAAACAGCAGCGTCACCATCGTGACCAGCAAGGCGCTCAATCCGACGACCGTCCAGTACAGCACCTTGAACAAGGCGGGGAACCAGTCCGTCGGCACCTTTTCGAACTCGCCGATCGGCAAGGTCATTACCAGAAGCATGATAACCGAACCGGCCATCAAGACGGCACTCGCCATGCTTACCAGGTAGATACGCCGGTACATGGGCAAGTCGAAGTCGGCATCGACGCGGCGGACAAGGCCGAGGAGGGTCAGCATCAGTGCCATCGTTGTTGCCGCACTCGCGGCTATGGCGCTACCGAGGTAGAGCGCGGGACCGGTAAGGGCTTCCAGCATCTCGCGCGCGTGAAGGGCGGAGTAGATCGTCCCGGTGGCAAGATGTCCGCCTACCCCGACCAGCACGACCACGAGGCCGGCGACGGGCGCCAGCAAAGGATATTTCACGCCTTCGCCCCGGAATTCCCGTCGGCCTTCTCATTCTCACCATCGCCGGCAAGCAGATAGCGATACACTCCGAACAGGTTGATCAGCAGCAGGCAGACATTCTGCCAGCCAATTCCTTCCGCGTCCGGACTGAGGAACCCCCATGCGACCAGTGCCATGGACGATGTAACGAACAGCACGAAAGCCCACCCTGTCACGCGCGCACTGACATTCGATGCGACGATAAGGGCCGCAATGACGGCAGCGATTGCGCCATACCATTCGAGCACTTCCAGCATCAGGCCGACCGCCCCGGCTTCTCCACCCGGTAATCGATCGGTTTGAACGTCCCGCCATTCGACGCGTAGGCCGAACACGCGGTAAGGCCGACGATGAGATCCATCTCGGCCCTGAAACGGATCAGGTCCCCTGCCTTGCTTATCGGCGGATCGACCCGCAACTTTCCGCCCTTATCGACCGGCACGTTCATGAAGACATTGAATGCCGTCGGAATGGCATCTTCGCCGATTCCATATGGTGCGAGTGCCGCTGCGAGGTTGCCGAAGCACCCCTGGTGCACCGGTTTGTCGGGATAGAAATGGCGGAAGGTATCCTTCGAACAGGGTGTAAGCAGAAAATCGTGCGTGCCCACGGTGTCCTCGAGAATGCTCAGCATGACCCTCGACCGGTTGGACCAAAGCCGTGATCCGGTCGTAAGCTTGACGCTTTCCTCGTAGTCGAATGTTCGCCCGTTGGAGATCACTTCGCCCAAATCCTCGGCAGCATAAGCGACCAGGTCGCTAACCTGCCCGCCTTCCCGGTCGATGACGACAAGTTCGTCTCCGCGCGAAAGCTCGATTGCTACACCCGAACGGGGTTCGATCCGATGGGTCATGATGCGCGCGGATCGGAAAACGGGCACGACCAGTCGTCGCCAACGGCACGACCGCTATACTGCCTAGCCTCGCTCGCCTCTCCGTGCCGCGCGAGCATGGGATTCAGACTGCCCGCAAGCTTGCGGTCGCGCTCCAGTATCGCGGTACGCATGCGCTCGTAACGCTGCGAGCGGCGAAGCGCCTCGAACTGGTCGTGCAGGTTGAAGACGAGCGTCGGGTACGGCGAGCGGCGCGCGGGCCGCGATGCGTTCGGATGCATCCCGACCACGAAATACGCCTGACCGCCGAAACTGAGCGAGAAGTGCGGGTCGGTAGGATCGCTACTGACCTGGTCGGAATATCTTTGGCCGCGCCAGCCATCCTTGGCGGCCAGCGATTGCAGCCGGTCCCACATCGCTTCTTCGAATTCGACCTCGTTCAAGTCTCGCGGTCCGCCGAAGACGACGACGAAGCTTCGCAGCCCGGACGGGTCGGCAGCATAGTCAGCGCTCCATTCCAGCAGCTGGCCGTGAACGGCCACGTCATTCCACGCGCTCGTCAGGTTCCAGCATGTTTCGATTTGCAGCCTGTCCGTTGCTAGCGCAGATTTCGCGCCGACACAGGGGAATTCGCGGTCTGCAATATGCTGCCTGAAGGTTTCACGCATGCGAACGTGATCCAGCTTGTCGGGCGCCCCCGCCTTTTGCGATACCAAGACCATGTGGACCCAAGGTGCGGTAAGGCCGAAGGTTTCGTACAAGTAACTTAAATCAGGCGAAATTCCCGTTGGTCCAGCCTGGCTCGAACTGGCCTCCTGGTCGCAGTCTTTGTAACCGGTCCGGGATGTCCATTGAACGGTTTACAGTGTTCGGCCAGAGATGCAGCGGCACCAACGCGCTCATCAAGCTGGTCGAAACCAACTTTCCCACCCTGCCCTTCTGCGAGGAAACCGGCTTCAAGCACTGGCTCGTACCGGAAAACAGGCCGATCCCGTCGGACCTGCTCGTGATCGTAATTGTTCGCGAGGTCGAAAGCTGGCTGCGCAGCCTGCATCGCAATCCCTGGCACGTGGTGCCCGAAATGCGGGACCTTGAATTCTCGGACTTCATCCGCGCCGAATGGCGAACTGTCTGGGACGAAGATTTCTGGGGTATCGACGCATCGCATCCGCTTTACGGGAAGCGGATCGAGGAAGAGACCTGTCCGGTAACCGGCAACCCCTTCGCAAATGCTGTTGCGATGCGAACCGCGAAACTGCGGAACTGGTCCGCCCTTTCCCGACGTTCGGCAGCGTTCCTCAACGTCTCGCAGTCCGAACTTGTCGCGCAACCGGACGAGATCGTGGGACGGGTTGCAGCACTGTCCGGGCACGACATGCCCACGCAGTTTGAGCCTATCGGTTCATACAAGGGCCAGGGCGGTCAGCCGTTCAGTCCGACGAGGTATGAACCGCTTTCTCATCAAGATCGGAAGCACGTGAAGTCGTTTCTCGACTTTGAGCTAGAGGCCACGGAGCCTGTACGAAAAGAATCGGACAAGCTTTCACGGGTGGTTAGCTGAAGATTGGCAACCTTTCATAACAAGCACGACCAATCGCGTCCGGGGCAGTTTAGCAATTCTCCAGCGCCTTAGCCGCCTGATAGAGACTACCAGTCGGCAATTCGAGCGGCGCAATGTCGCTCTCCGGCCCGATCTCCAACCGATCCGCTTGCTTCATGGCATCCGTCACCCAGAAGCCATTATCGGTGAAAGCGTAAGCATTGGTGATAGGACCATCCTGCTCGTACTCGACCATAAGCGGCAAACCTGTATCACCGAAGCCGACCGCAAGGATGCGCGGGAAGACTGGGCTAGGCCATCCATCCCACACGATCTCGATACCGACCTGCCGGTTTTGCTTATGGAAGCGCAGGGCGATGAGTTCGCCGCTGCGTGAATACGTGCCGCCGCTCACGGAGCAGCCACGGCCATCGGGAGAGGCTTCGGCGCCTGGCGCCTCCACAAGAACGAACTCCGCCGGGTTTACTGACAGGTCGTTGATAAGGCTCGGTCGTATCGATGTGGAAGCCAAGCTCTGCAGAAAGCCCGATGCATCTGCTGCGTTGTCGAGCTGGTAGCGATCATCCACCATGTCGAGGTCGAAGTGAACCTGATTGATCGCTTCGCCCAGCGCGGGTGAGTAGGCCGTGTCCAACTCGCCTTTGTAGAGGCCGGTGATACGCAAGTTCTGTTTAACCGCGACCGCCTGACGCTCCGGCATATCGGTGTAGACGCGGTCTAGCACTGCCTGCTCCTCGGCAGTCAGCGGATCGGGTGAACAACCCCCAACACCTAGCGCAAGGCTAGCTACGATGGCCAGCGGCGATACTCGAAGTTTGAAGCTCATGCCGGAAGTTCCCACCGGATGCGCGCCTGATGGATGGAGTGCTCATCGCCATCGAAGGTCCATCCTTTGGCCAACAGCGACTGCGCGACAATCTTGTTGCCCTTGATGCCGTAGAACACGGCGGCGGCAATCAGCAGCACGCCAACCAGCGAAGATGCCGACGATCCCATCGTCAGCACGGCGAAGATGCCCAGCGCAGCAACCACCAGCCCGTGCTTCCAGATGCCCTTCACGAACTGAGGGATGCCGTAGAAGGGCGTGAGCAGTAGGAAGAACCAACTAAAGCCCACCTTGATGTTGCGGGTTTTGCCCGTGTCCGGGTCGTTAAGTGTAACGTACATATTGGGTCTCCTTTTCGATGGTGATAGCGTCGGCATTATGGGTCGTAAATACCGTGGCCGTAGAGGCAGTTTATCTTTCCAAGTGCGCCGATGGCGCGCGTGTCTGGAAAGAATGGCGACAAAGAGCTGCTGACGCAGATCGGTTCGCGAATACGAGCGCGGCGGGGCGAACTTCTTTTGTCGCAGGAAGCTCTTGCCGATGCGGCGAAGATCGACCGTTCGCATATGGGGAAGATCGAGCGCGGCGAGCGCAACGTTACCATTCTGAATCTGGCGAAGATCGCCGCTGCGCTTGGCTGTGAACTCGCTCAGCTTGTTAGCGACGGGCCGCCACCGCCAAGCACAGACTGCGCCGGATAGAGGATAGCGGCACCCAGTGACCGCCGCTGCTGTCAAAAATGATGGCCCGCGTCCGCGAATACCCTGCCAGCACGGTGTAATGCTCATGCCGATGCACACTGGCGATGATCGGTCTGCCTTGCAGGAGGGTGCGCTTGATGACGTCGAGCCGGTCGGGCGAACCTCGATGAATGGGCGCTATGGTCATTTGCAGACGATCGTCCGACGCGACGCGGGCCACGCGCTCTCCTATGCGCTTCAGCATCGTCCACGGTATGCCGGTGTTCAGCCGTTCCCTGAGGTCACCGCGTTCGGCCAGGCGGTAGATGGCAAACGAGAACAGAGTTGCGCTATCGTAGCGACCCAGCGTTCCGGCCTCGGTCTTCAGCAAGCGGATCGCATTGATGAGCGAATAGATACCGCACAGCCCATCGAGCTCGCCCTGCTGGATTGGCAACAATCGCTTCGATGCGGGAAGCCGGAATGACTGCGGCAAGATGTCGTCCGCCATCAGTACTCTCGCGCCAGCATGATCGTGAGCACACGCATGGTGACGGCATCATCGGCAGGGTCGTCCGAACCTGCTTGCAGCGAACGATCGTAATAGTCGATCTTCCAGAACAGCTTCTCACCACGGTACGTGAAGGCCCCGAAGTCGTGCTCGCCATGCGGGTCGTTCTCCTCGGTGAACTCGTCGAACTCGCTGACCATCACGACGATGTCCGGCAATGCTCCGTTTGCCAAGTCGATCACGCCCGGAGTGACGAACAGCTGACCTTGCCCGCGCCCCTTGCGCAGCGCATCGTTCAACTCCCGAATGCGTAGCTTACGGTCCTGCGTGGATTGCAGGCACGCGTCATCGCTCTGACTTTCCATGGTCAGTGTCCTTTTTTCAAATCTTGAGGGATTGCAGCGAGCCTCGCTGCCAGGGTTTAGATCAGCTTTATGAGCTTGCGCTGGGCGTCACGATCGCCCTGGATGTACCGTTCGGTCGTGGACAGCGCCCGGTGCCCCGCCAGTTCCTGCACGTCGCGTAAAGAACCGCCGACCTTGGACAGCGAGCGCGCGGCGGTCGTGATGAAAGTACGGCGGCCAGAATGCGATGAGGCGCCATCGATGCCGAGGTCACGGTAGATCGCAGCAAACCAGTTGACGATACTCTGCGATGTCATCGCCCCGCCCCGTTCTGACTGGACTATGAAACCGGACCTCGGCGATCCCGAAGCTTGATGATGTTGACGAAGGGCCTTCTTCAACTCAAGCTGCAGCGGGATGATCCGTCCACTGCCATATTTAGCAATCGCCCCCGGCACGGTGAGCGCGTCAGCGATCTTACCGTCCGACCGCAATACCATCGGCCAGGTGAGCTGACTGATCTCGCATGCCCGCAAGCCAGCTTTGAAGCTCGCCAGCACGATGATTTGATTTCGTAGAGGGTGCCGAAGCCTGCCGACATGTGTGTACAATCGGCGCACGTCAGCCGGTTCGAGCACTCGTGCGGGTGCCCGTCTCATGGTTATCTCCGATTTTTAAGAATGCGCAGCGCATGCCGCTGCTGACTGTCAATTAGCGCAACTTAATGGCCATGTCAATTTGTTGTTTAAAATCAACCTGTTGAAACGAGTTCAAGCCATTGCAGCTGTTTACAAGTGAACGACCGAATTTGGGCCGAAAGAAGACGAGCCGGTTACGGAGGTCAGATAGTGGAAAGCTGTCGTTCCACTTTCGGCTGCGATCGCGACGTTCTGGCACCCGGCACAGAGATTGGTCCTGCTCTCGTCATGGCCGGAGCGCGCCACCTGCTGTTGCCGCTGGCCGAGCGGCAACGCTGGCCACGATGACTTACGACCTCGACGCCGGGCGCACTCTCGTGCGGGCGCACGATCTCACTACCATCAGCCTGGTCTAGCGGGCCGGGCAAGACCGCTTCGTTGTGCACAACGCCTTCGCTTCAGGCGGTGTGCTGGAAGCCCGGCCACCGGCGCAGCGGCGGGGGCGCTGGACGGTTATCTGCGCGATGCCCACGGCCCCGCGCCCGAACGGATCACGATCATGCAGAGCGAGGACATGGGCAGCCTGTCGCAGATCACGGTCTAACTTCCTTCTGAACCGGGATCGCCCCTGTTCGTGTCGGGAACCACCCGCGCGATCAACTGTTGAAGTCATCTGCTGCGCGAGCGTGCCTCGGTCACCCCTCGTAACGCAGCAGGCGCAGCGCGTTGAACACCACCAGCAGGGTCGAGCCTTCGTGCGCGATCACTGCGGGGCCGATGCCCAGGCCCAGAATGGTTGCAGGGACCAGCAGCGCCACCACGCCTAGGCTGACATAGACGTTCTGGCGGATGATCGAGCGGGCCTTGCGCGACAGGCCGACGGCGAAGGGCAGGTGCCGCAGGTCGTCCGCCATCAAGGCGACATCGGCGGTCTCCAGCGCCACGTCCGACCCCGCCGCGCCCATCGCGATGCCCACGGTGGCGCTGGCCATCGCGGGGGCGTCGTTGACCCCGTCACCGACCATCGCGACCATCCCCTCCTTGCCGAGCGCGGCGATAGTATCGACCTTGTCCTGCGGCATCAGGTCGCCGCGCGCCTCGTCCAGTCCCACCTCGCGAGCGATGGCTTCGGCGACGCCGGTGTGATCGCCCGAGATCATCACCATCCGCTCGATCCCCAGCGCGCGCAGTTCGGCGAGCGCCTCGCGTGCGCCCTCGCGCGGGGTGTCCATGAGGCCGATGACGCCGAGGTCGCGCGTCCCATGGCGCACCACCATCGTCGTGCGGCCTTCGGAACGCATGCGCTCGATGAGGGCGGAGGCCTGCTCGCCTAGCTGAGCAATCCCGTCCGCACCGAACATCTCTGCCTTGCCGATCAGCACGGTTTCGCCGTCCAGACCCGCGCGGACCCCGCGTCCGGTCAGACTTTCGAGCCCGCCTGCCTCCAGTCTCGGCCCATCCCCGAGCCGTGCCGTGCCGTCGCGCACCACCGCCTGGGCCAACGGGTGATCGCTCAGCGCTTCGACCGCCACAGCCACTTGCAGCAGCTCGGACTCTTCAACGCCGTCCACCGGAAGCACGTCGGTGATGCGGGGCTCGCCTTCCGTCAAAGTGCCGGTCTTGTCGAAAGCCATCGCCGTCAGCGTGCCGAGATCCTCCAGCGCGGCGCCCCCCTTGATCAGCACGCCGCTGCGGGCCGCGCGCCCGATGCCCGACAGCACCGCGCTGGGCGTAGCGATGGCGAGCGCGCAGGGGCTGGCCGCGACAAGCACCGCCATCGAGCGGTAGAAGCTGTCGCGAAACGGCTCGTCCACCACCACCCAGGCGAACAACAGCAGCACGGCGAGCACCAGCACGGCGGGCACGAAGATACGCTCGAACCGGTCGGTCATGCGCTGGGTGGGCGAGCGACCCGTCTCGACCGCGGCGACCAGTTCGGCGACCTTGCTGAGCGTGCTTTCGGACGCGATGCGCGTGACCTCGATTTCTAGCGCGCCGCTGCCGTTGATCGTCCCGGCGAACACGCGTTCATCGTCTTTCAGGGCTTGCGGCTGCGCCCGCGCTACTGCGCGATCCGCCACGGGCGCCTTGTCGACCGGAATGCTTTCGCCCGTGACCGGAGCCTGATCAATCGCCGACCGGCCCTTGATGACGAAGCCGTCCGCCGCCAGCCGCTCATTGGGGCGGACAAGTACGACATCACCCACGACCAGCTCTTCGACCGGCACTTCGATCGACTGACCATCGCGCAGGACAGTGGCACGGTCCGGAGCGAGCTCGGCGAGCGCGTCGATCGCCCGCTTGGCCCTGCCCATCGCGTAGCTTTCCAGCGCGTGGCCGAGGCTGAAGAGAAACAGCAGCAGCGCCCCTTCGGCAAATTCGCCCAGGATCGCCGCCCCGGTTGCCGCCACCAGCATCAGCGAATCAATCTTGAACTGCCGTGCCAGCGCGTTCTGCACCGCTTCGCGCAAGGTGAAGAACCCGCCGAAGAAATACGCTGCGACATAAAACGCCAGCGGCAGCCAGTCGGGTGCCGAGGGAACCAACTTTTCCACCGCGAAGCCTGCCGCCAGCGTAACGCCGGACAGGATTGCGAAGGCCAGCTCGATGGGGACGCCAAACAGTCTGGCGTCCCCGTGGGCGTGGTTGTGCTTGTCGGTGTGGTTATGATCATCCGCCATGATGCGGTGCTCCTTCGATAGCAGGTTCGATTTCGGGAAGGTCGTCCCGTCCGCGCAGCACCAGCCGCGCGATGGCGGGCAGCACGAACAGGGTCAGCGCGGTCGCGGTAATCAGGCCGCCGATGACCACGGTGGCCAGAGGACGCTGCACCTCAGCGCCCGTTCCGCTGGCGATCGCCATCGGCACGAAACCGAGCGAGGCGACCAGCGCCGTCATCAGCACCGGCCGTAAGCGAGCGAGCGCGCCGTCTGCGATAGCCTCCGCTAGCGGCAGGCCATCGGCCAAGCGCTGGCGGATCGCGGTCATCATCACGAGCCCGTTCAGCACC
Organism: Paraurantiacibacter namhicola; assembly: GCF_001687545.1. Lineage (NCBI taxonomy): Bacteria > Pseudomonadati > Pseudomonadota > Alphaproteobacteria > Sphingomonadales > Erythrobacteraceae > Paraurantiacibacter > Paraurantiacibacter namhicola. The sequence continues at coordinate 2,424,581 of NZ_CP016545.1, forward strand.
GCCACTCCCGACAGGGCGATGAAGCCGACCGCCGCCGATACGGAGAACGGCATTCCGCGCAAGGCAAGGGCGAAGACGCCGCCCGCCAGCGCCATCGGAATAGCACTGAACACCGCCAGCGCGGGAACCCAGCCGCCCAGCGCCATGAACAGCAGCAGCAGCACCAGCGCGAAGCACAGCGGCACCACCAGCGAGAGGCGCGCCTGCGCTTCCTGCAAGTTCTGGTACTGCCCGCCCCATTCGATGAAGGAGGCCGGGGGCAGGGTGACGCCATCGGCCACCTTGCCCTGCGCTTCCTCCACGAAAGAGCCGAGATCGCGTTCGCGCACATTGGCCGACACGATCACCAGCCGCCGCCCCTGCTCGCGCCGCACCTCGGCCAGCCCATCCACCACGCGGAAGCTGGCAAGCTGTCGCAAGGGCACGCTCACGCCGTTGTCGAGCAGCACTGGCAAGGCGCCGAGCTGGTCGAAATCGTTGCGCGTGGCGTCGGGCAGGCGCACGACCACATCGAACCGGCGGTCGCCGTCGAACACCAGCCCCGCAGGCCTGCCGCCCAGCGCGATGGCCACCGATTGCGCGACCTCTTCCACCGTCAACCCGTAGCGGGCGATGGTGGCGCGATCGAAATCGACGTCGAGCGTGGGAAAGCCGGTGACCTGCTGGACTTTGACGTCGGCGCTGCCGGGTGTGGATTGCAGCAATTGCGCCACTTCCCCGGCGGACGCTGTCAGCGCCTCCAGATCGTCGCCATACAGCTTCACCGCAACATCGCCGCGCACGCCCGCGATCAGCTCGTTGAAGCGCAGCTGGATCGGCTGGCTGAACTCGTAGAGATTGCCGACAAGTCCGCCCAGCTCCTCCTCCATCTGCGCCACCAGATCTTCCTTCGCCAGGTCCGGATCGGGCCATTCCTCGCGCGGCTTGAGGATGACATAGGCATCCGATGCATTGGGCGGCATCGGGTCGCTCGCCACCTCCGCCGTGCCGGTGCGCGAGAACACCAGCGCGACCTGCGGAAAGGCCGCCAACTTGCGCTCGACCTGCCGCTGCATTGCCAGCGACTGCTCGATCCCGGTCGAGGGGATGCGCAGCGACTGCACCGCCAGATCGCGTTCGTCGAGTTGCGGCGTGAACTCGCTGCCGAGGAGGGTGAACACCACCGCGGAAATCGCGAAAAGCCCTGCGCCTGCGCCGATCACCGGCCAGGGCCGCGCGATCGCCCTGCGCACTGCCGGGCCGTAACGGGCCTTCGCAGCGCGCACCGGGCGAACCTCCTTCTCGGTCAGCTTCTTGTTCAGCAGCACCGCCACCATCGCCGGAACGAAGGTGAGCGAGAGGACGAAGGCCGAAGCCAGCGCCAGCATCACTGTGATCGCCATCGGCGAAAAGGTCTTGCCCTCGACCCCCGTAAAGGTGAGCAACGGGGCATAGACCAGCAGGATGATCGCCTGGCCATAGACCGTGGGCTTGATCATTTCCTGCGCTGCGGCGCGCGTTTCAGAGAGCCGTTCCTTGAGGTCCAGCAAGCGCCCTTCGTGATGCTGGCGGGCGGCCAGTCGCGCAACGCTGTTCTCCACGATGATGACCGCGCCATCAACGATCAGTCCGAAATCGAGCGCCCCCAGGCTCATCAGATTGCCCGAAACCCCAAGCCGGTTCATCCCGATTGCCGCCATCAGCATGGACAGCGGAATGACCAGTGCGGCAATGATCGCGGCGCGGATATTGCCAAGCATGAAGAACAGCACGGCGATAACCAGCAACGCGCCTTCGGCGAGGTTCTTTTCGACCGTGGCGATGGTCGCATCGACCAGCGAAGAGCGGTTGTAGACTATGGTGGCCTTCACCCCTGCGGGCAGCGAACTCTGGACCTCTTTCAACCGCTCTGCCGCCTCTGCCGCCACTGTCCGGCTGTTTTCGCCGCTGCGCATCAGCACCGTGCCGATCACCGCTTCCTCGCCATTGAGCGAGGCTGCGCCTGTGCGCAGATCGCCACCGATTGCCACGGTGGCCACATCGCCGATCCGCACCGGCACGCCTTCGCGCGTGGTAACGACCGCCTGTTCGAGATCGGCGATACCGCCCAGCCGCGCATCCACGCGCACCAGCAAAGCCTCTCCCGCACGGTCCACAAAATTCGCACCCTCCGCGAGGTTGGCGCGTTCAAGCGCTTCGATCAGTTCGTCGAAGGACAGGCCATAACCGGTCAGCCGCGCGGGATCGGGCTGCACCAGAAATTGCTTCTCGAAACCGCCGATGGAATCGACTCCGGCGACGCCATCGACCGAACGCATCAGCGGCGCGATCACCCAGTCCTGCACGGTTCGCAGGTATGCGGCTCGCGCCACATCGCTATCCAGCCGGTCACCGCGCTCGGTGACGAAAGTGCCGTCCGCCTGCCAGCCGGTGCTTCCACCCCGCGGGGCATCCTTCCCGCCCGGATGGACATAATCGACCGAATACATCAGCACTTCGCCAAGGCCGGTGGAAATCGGCCCCATGGACAGCTCTGCACCCTCCGGCAGCTCGGAACCGATCGGGACAAGTCGTTCGCTCACCTGCTGGCGCGCAAAATAGATGTCAGTCCCTTCCTCGAAAATCGCGGTGACCTGGCTGAAGCCGTTGCGCGAAATGGAGCGGGTCATCTCCAGCCCCTCGATCCCCGCCAGCCCGGTTTCGATGGGGAACGTCACCTGCGTTTCCACCTGATCAGGCGAAAGCGCGGGCGCGATGGTGTTGATCTGCACCTGCGTGTTGGTGATATCCGGCACGGCATCGATCGGCAGGCGTAGCAGGTTCAGCGCGCCCCATCCGGCGACCAGCAGGGTAAGAAGAATGACCGCCCAGCGGAACCGCACTGACAGGTCTAGGATCGCGCCAATCGGGCCGGAGCGGCTGTCTGCCTGTGTTGGTAATTGCGCCTGTGCATCAGTGACCATGGGTTGCGCCCTCCTTGCCCAGTTCGGCCTTCAGCAAGAAAGCATTGGTCGTGGCGATGATTTTGCCGGGTTCGAGGCCCGACAGGATCGTCACCCTGCCGCCAGAACGGTTGCCCGTTTCGACCGGCTGGGTGCGGAAACCCGTGCGGGTGCGGACAAAAACGACCTCGCGCCCCTCCACGACCTGTACCGCGTCTTCCGGTATGGCCATCCGGTTCGTATCGATCTCTCCCGAAGGCCGCAGACGGGCCTGCAGGAAAGATCCGGGCTGCAATCCGGGGATGGACCGCACTAGACCCAGCACGGCGGTTGCCGAGCGGCTTTCCGGGTCGAGCGAGGGCGTGACCGAGCGCACCCGCGCACCGATCTCGCGCCCGTCGGGTAGCAACAGTGCTGCTTCGTCGCCGGGGGAAATGCGGCTCGCATCGACGAAGGGGAGGGCCACTTCCACTTGCAGCGCCGCCGGGTCAACAACGCGGTAGAGTTCGTCGCCCGCGTTGACATAGGCACCCAGCGTCGCATCCGAGGCGGTGATGCGCCCCGACAGCGGGCTGGTGACGGCCAGAGAGCGGCCATCGCCGCTGACTCCGGCGGCGGCATAGGCTGCCTCCGCGCGGCGCACCTCGGCCTGGGCGACCATTAGGTGGGCGCGCGCTGTTTCGAGATCCTGCCTGGCAGTGACACCCTCTTCGAACAGCCGCCGTTCGCGCTCGTAAGCTGCCTGCAATTCCACTGCTTCGGCCCGCGCGGCGCTGAGCGTTGCTGCCAGATCGGCTGCTTCGGCACTCTCGATCCGTGCCACCACTTCACCGCGCCTGACGCTGTCGCCGAGCGTCTTGGAAATGCTGCGCACGATGCCAGGTGCCCGTGCGTCGATGACACCGACACCCGTTGGACTGGCCACGACCGTCGCGGGGAACAGCAGCTCGACCGCCGCTCCGCGCCCGACAGTCTCGAGTGAGATCCCGGCATTTCGAATCTGCTCCGGCGAAAGCGTGAGGACGCCTTCGACCTCCGCTTCGGTGCCCTCGGCATGATCATCCTCGTCATGGGCTTGAGGGTGATCGGGCCAGGCAGCCCATGTCCCGATCATCAGGGCGGCGGCGGCGATGCCGCATGCGATCTTGTGCGCGGCTTTCATCGGACCTCTCCCGCAGGAGTTCCCAGGAAGATGAGGCGTGCAGCGGCCTTGCTCCGTTCCTGATAGGCTTGGATTCTCTCCTGCAATAGCGAATCACGCGCCTCGCCCGCCGCAAGGACTTCGATCAGCGGGAAGCGACCGTAGCGGTATCCGATCAGCACCAGTCGCAGCGCTTCTTCGGCTTGCGGCAGGGCATTAGCCTCGAGCACTTCGATCCTTCGCTGGCTGGCAAAGTAGTCTGTACGTGTCTCTGTCACCGCTTGGCGATAGTCGGCTTCCGCCACCCGCAGGCGAGCATGCGCGGCATCGGAATTTGCCTGCGCTGCGGCGATATTGCCGGCATTGCGATTGCCGAACGGGAACGGGATGGAAACGCCGAGCACGAAGGCCTGGCTGTTGCTTTCCGAAGCGTGCCTGAGCCCCGCCGAAACCGTGACATCCGGATACCTAAAGCTCGTCTCGCGGGTAATCGCGGCGCTGGCCAATTCGCTTTCCGCTACGGCGATGGCCAGTGGCAGGCCGTTGTAATCCGTGGCCAAATCATAAGGGGGCCGGATCTCGGGAAAGTCCGCAGGAACTGTCCCGGCCCAAGGCCCTGGCATCAACGCGCCCAAAGCTTCGCGTGCAGTTGCGCTGCGGGCCTGTGCCACTTCCAGATCGACTTTCGCATCGGCCAGCTCCGCCTCCGCACGCATGGCGCGCAGAGGAGGTTCCCGTCCCGCTTCGACCAGCACACGCGCAATGCGCGCCAATTCTGCCTTCCGATCGAGGATTTCGCCTGCCAGTCGTACCATGGCCTGCGCGGCAACGGCGTCGACATACCGTTCGCGCACTGCAAGCGCCAATTCGGCTCTGGCATATTCTTCGAGCAGACCGGCTGTCCTGACATTGGCGCTCGCGTAGCCGACCCGGGCATCCCGCTTCCCACCAAGTTCGAATGTTTGCGCGTAGCCAAGCGTGTACTCGGTGGCTCGCAATCCGTTGAAAGCCCCTGTTCCGGCGAAGTTCTCGGCATCGAAGGTGAGTTCCGGCCACGGGCCCTGGCGTGCCTGGTCGACGAGCGCTTCAGCCGCGCGAACATCCGCCTTGGGGCCGATGAGCCGTGGATTTGCAGTCGTTTCGACGGGAATATCAGCAACGCCGGCCTGTAGCAGCGCATCGTCGAGCGACATGACGCCAGTGGGTTCAGCTTGAACGGCGCCTGCCGTCCAAACCAAAGCGAGCGCACCCAGCGGGGCGCTGCGCCACAAATCTGTAAACATAGGGAAATTTCCTTATCTGATATGACGGACAGCTGCGCGCAGGCAGCCGAAGGTCAAATCAGATACGAGGAGGTCTTTTGGGACCGTCGCCAGTCAGCGAACGATAGGCCGGTGCCGACCCGATGCGCCAGGTACCCGGGTGCGAGGCAAAATGCATGGCGGAATTCTGGCCGGGCAACGCGCTTGATGTGTGATGGCAATGGCCATGCGCGCAGGAGGAGTGTTGTTCTGGGGCCTCGGGAAATTCTCCGTCACCGGCGATATCGCCAGGGCTGGCTGCATTGTCCGAAAGCTCGGTCACGTCATGGCCCACGAATTCGGATGCACAGGCAGACGCATCGACCGCCGCGGCCACAAGCATGGTGGCGGCGCACAGACAGGCCATCAAATTGAGCCAAACGCTGTGGATCGAATGTTGCATGCGCACACAGGCTGGCCGGAATCGTCCGAGCTTACAAGGTCAATTTCAAATACAATCCAGCTTCTTGGCAAGTTCCCCTCGGGTGCTGGAGTATCCTTGCGATCAAGAATCGCATTGCCGATTGCCCGCTGCGCATGTCCGCCTGCGCGACAGCGGACAGGTGGCCTCGAGGACCGTCCCTTACCGTCCGTTTCTGTTCGGGTGTGCGCAGCCGCCGATGTCCAGCTCGCGCGCGGATTGTAAACAGTCGGCTGGAAATTGTGACATCATACTATCATTGTATTGCGCTATGTGTCTTGCCGGACTTGTTCGGTGGAGCTAATGGCCGACCGTCCTGGAGCTTCAGATTCTCGCGCGATCCGCGGGCGTGTGGCTCGCGGCTCGGTGTGTCATCGCGGCGTTTCCCCTCGTCCGGGCCGAGATGTCTTTCGGGCGTAAGCGCCGTCCGAATGGCGTTAAATGTGATGCCTCCAGCAAAACATCCCTCCACTGGCTGGCTGCACCAACTACGGCAAACCAGGTAGCTGCGCCGATGCGGACCGTCGGCAACTTGGGGACCGGTCAACGCCGTGTCATTAATGTCCGCTTTTGGGCCCGTCGCTCAGGTCGCCGAATAACTGAGAATGGGGCGCAATCCAGTGATGTCACTTTTACGAAAAGCTACTGAGTTGCCAGTCGCTATGTCTTTGTCGAGATTGCAAGCTTGATCTGTTCGCGGACGTCCATTCCAGCGACCGACTTTTCCGCCAGCACGTACACACCTCGGCCATCGCTCGCGCGTTGCCATAATTGCCCGATCGCGCGTTTTGCGAGGGACTGATCGACCAGGTGAGCACCCTTGTACTCGACTACCAGGATGCGGTCATCCTTCAGCTTCGCAACGAAGTCAGGGTAGGTCCAATTCCCGCCGTGGGCCACCGGCAAACGGAAAGCATTGGGATGGCCTGCCACGTTTCGAACCCAGTATTCGATCTCGTCAGTCGCGTCGATGAGCTGCGCGGCCTTGAATTCATCACCATCTGCTCCGTCATCACCCTTGCCATCGAAGCGCGGCACGCGGTCAGGACCCAGAAAGTGTTTTGCGAAGGTGTATTTCGTGCCCCGGTATGTCGGCACGCCGTCAAACATCCCTTCGAAGAAGCGGAAGCCGTTCTCGAACGAAACCGCGACATCCGCATCGGGACCGAACAGGCATGCCTGATAGGCATTCTGCTTTGCCGCCTGCCGCAGGGCGTCGATCCTCTCATCCAGTTTGCGCGCGAGGATGAAACGGCACCGCATCAGGGCGGCAAGCGGAATATTCCGTGCGCCGACAAGGTATCTTACTACACTCGAAAGCCATTCGACCTTCTCGCTGTCAGGAATATCGATCGCGCGGATTTGCCGGGCGAGTAGGGCGACCAACCCAGCCTCGCTCCACCCCTCCACATCGATATCGAGCAACAATTGGTCGGACTGGTCTGTGGGCCTCAAGGTCAGGTGATTGCCGTCCAGATCGATTTCGAACCCATCTTCGGTCACGCTGACGTCGAATTCATCCTTCCCGAGCTGGACCGATGCATCCTTCAACGACCAATCAAAATACTCCGTGAACCGTTCTGTGTCCGCCGGAAACAGGTCGCCTTGCACATGGGCCATGAGAGCCGGAGCAACGAATGATGCTCCTCTTTCGGCAGGCGAGGCGGAAAGCGCATATTCTGCGTGATAGCTCGCAACTTTTTCCCGGACGCGATTGGCTGCTTCTTCGGGTAGCTCAGCCGCGACCCGCTCCAACTGCTCATCGCTGACGAAGCCCGTGACAACAACCTCTGCCTTGCCGGCGTCGCTCTTGGTCACGGTCAGCCGATCCGACGATGCAGCCCGCGCCCTTTCAAGCGCTTCCTCATTTGCCGCGACCTCGATGCGCGCCGTCGGTCTCGGCCTGCGCTGGGGTGCCCAAAGGCCGTCTGTGTCATCGGAACCGAATTGCGGGTCGGCTTCGATGTTCGCTTCAGCTTCGGTTTCTTCAAAACCCATTTCCACCAAACGATCGCGCAAGGCCGTCGCGGCTTCGGCGAAGCTCTTGCTGACGAGGTGGGCATACGCCTTGTTGAGCTTCGGCGATTTGCGCCGCTTCGCATACGGCATGCGCAAAACTCGCCCAAGCAGCTGTTCCGCATCGGTCGAACTCTTGATGTTCGCGACCGAGCAGAAGACGTAAGCGAAAGAGCAATCCCAGCCTTCCTTCAATGCTTCCTTCGTGATCACAAATTCAATCAAGGGGTCAGCATCAGGGTCGAACAGATCGATGCCGTCCAGTTCGCGCTGTTCTCCGGTTGCAATGGCGATGCTGCTTTCGTCGATACCGTGTACGTCGATCAGGTGCTGCTTGAGCACGTCCACGGTCACATCCTGACCCTTGTCCTGCGCCTGGAACAGGACGATCGGGCGGATATACCCCTCGCGGTCCCGTTCGGCCTCTTCCGCCAGTTCTGCACGTTTGGCGATGGCGGCCGTGACAGCGGCTTCCCACGTCTGCTGCTCGCCAAGGCGCACGGGCAGCTTAATCATCTGCTCGTTCTTAAGCTCCAGCGCACTGACGGCGTGCAAGATGTTGCTCTTCTTGTGCGGGGTGGCCGTGAATTCGATGACGGCGGCCGGGTTTACCCGTGACTGCATCTCGCGCGAGAGACCGGTGACGGCCTTATGCGCCTCATCCACGATCATCAGCGGGCGGTGCAAGTGCATGAGGTTGGCGAAGCTGTACCGGATGTCTGCCGGATCGCCGCCGACCTTCTTGGCTACTTCCTCACCCAGAGGTTCCAAACCGGGAGTGCGTCTGTCCACGCCGGTGAAAAATTTCTCCAAGTTCTCATCATGGGCATAGACCTTGCGGCCATCGGTGCTCTTGACCCGGAGGTTCTGGATGGTGCCAACGAATACGCACAGGTGCTGACCGAGGTCATGCTTCGCCAGGCGCCTGAAATCCGCCATGTCGAAGACCCGCACCGGCTCGCCGAAATGTTGGGCCAGCGCCTTGCGATAGGGATGGCGCGGATTCTGCAGGGCTTCGGCGGTCTGCTTCCTGATTGTGGTCGATGGCACCAGCCACAGCACAACGGGATACTCCTGCCCGATGTAATCTTCTGCAGCAGCGGCGATGGAATGCGCGGCCAGCACCGTTTTCCCGCCGCCGGTGGGAAGGCGGAGGCAGACATACGGCAGTTCTTCGTCACCCAGCAAAGGGGTGTAGCTGCCACCATAGCCGCGCAGGCGTTTCGCCTGTTCGGGTTCCTGCGTAATCGCCTCGTAGGCTGCTTTCGGGCCGCGTATACGAGCATCGCGCAGGAAGCGCCGGAGGATGGCGAGCGTTTCGCGCTGATAGGTCTTGAGTTCCATCAGCGCGCCTTCACATCGTAAGGTGTCTGGCGGAAAGTGATGCCTTCGCGCTTGCGCGCCTCTTCGCCCAGACGGCTCGCCTCGCCATAGACGATCAGCGGTCCTTCGAAGCCGCCCGCCGCCTGCCGGATGGCAGACAGGGTCTTGCGGGTCAGGACATTGCCGCCCGATACGCTCTTGTCCCCCAAGATGCCGTTGTAGAGCAGGGCAATGCCCTTCCCCTCGTGCACTCCAAGGAATGGCGAGGCAGCCTCCTTCGCAAGCGGAGCACCCGTTTCGGCAAACCAGACATGGGCAGCGAGCGGCGCGAACTTGATGCCGGGCGAAATGGAGCCATCCGGCGTGAAAACTTCGCATCCGAGGCGGTAGAACGCGAACTCGCCGCCGCCTTTCCAACCTTCCAGCTTGCTGATCCCTGAGGCATCATTCTGACATACCTTTACAAGCCTCTTGTGGCAGTGGGTTTCAGCCTGCTGCCCCCTTTCAATACCAATGAGCCTGCGCCTCATCTTCATCGCGACCGCTGCCGTAGTGCCCGAGCCTAGAAAGCTATCTAGAACCAGATCTCCAGGAACAGTGATAAGCTGCAAACATCGGCGTATTAACTTCTCCGGTTTCTTTCCCTTTTTGAGCCGCACACCGCCTTCCCCTGCAATACCCTCCCAAGATATGTCATCCCAGATATTGGTGAGCATCCTAGCTGGCGTTTGGACTCCGTCGATTTCGTGTATATTCTTGTCATAGGTCAAAACTTGCTGGCCATCTAGCACTATGACATCGTCGTGGTTTACCCGAGCCATCTTTAGGACTTGCCCTTTTCGCTCCAGAGACTTGTATTTTAGATTGACGATGTCCTCTCCAGCTCCGCTATCGCTGATCTCTGCCAAACGCATAAGATGCTTAGCGTTGTCTACGTAGAACTTTTTCAGTGCGTTAGATGGAGAAAGACGTCCCGCATCTTCCTTCAAATATTGATTGATCCTTTTGGTTGCAGACTCAATATTCCACTCCCTTGGATCATCGTCAGGGTTATTGATCCATTTCTTGTAAGCAGTGTCTGGTTCTCTAGCCGTCCATACTCTGCGTTGAGGCATTTTTGGCTTGTCCTTTGCATACCACAGCAGATATTCTGATGCTTTGAATACACCAGGATTGACCGTGCTGAACGCAGAAGGAGAGCGTGCTTTTATCGAAATACGCGAGACAAAATTGTCTCGGCCAAATATTTCATCCAAAATGACCTTGGCATAGTCCAGTTCGTTGTCGTCTAGGTGTACAAACAAGGCACCATCGTCTTTTAACAAGTCTCGAAGAAGTTCAATTCGCGGGAACATCATCTGCAGCCAGAGAGCATGCTTCCAACTGTCATCATAGTTCTCGAACTCCTTTCCCGTACCAAAAGGCGGATCGATGTAGATGCATTTTACCTGGCCGCGATAATACGGCAGGAGAGCTTTGAGGGCCTCCAGATTGTCGCCCTGGATGAGCATGTTGCCGCCATAGCTGCCGTCGCCCGGATCGCCGTGGCTGAGCGCGTCGTCACGCTCCAGCAGCTTGTAAGGCACGCGGTCCGCCGCCTTCAGGTCCTGCTCGCGCGTCAACCAAGATAAAATCGGCATTGGACCCCTCTTTTTGCCTCCAGCATCACGCGTTCGCGCATCCCGGCGAGCGGTGCAAGTCCGGCTTGCAAAGCATATGGAGATGGCGCGCTCTGCTTGCGTCGATCCGGCTAACGATCTCCTGCCAGTTTGCCTTGAATTCTTCAGGTCCGTAGTCCGTGCAGACGGGCTTGCTTGCGCGAGTTGCCACAAGCTTGCGCCTCCAAGTCGCTCGCAGACTCCGGCCGAAATCGCCTACGGCATGCGCCGCACCTATCAGGGAAAGCTGTGACCAGGCATGAAGCGAGAAGAGCGCATCTTCGGCAGAAAATGACCATCGATCGCGTTGGAAGTCGGCTTTGCCCACATCCAGCTTCTTGGCCGCAACAACCTTTGTTATGTAGGTGCTGATGTTCTCGGCATGCAGACGCTGGTCCCCAGGCAGTTTTCCGCGAAGTGTCACACCTTTCGGTAAGCTGGATTCGCGACCGATGAACTCGTCCATCTTTTCGGCGGTGGAGCGGAGTCTCAGGTTTTTTTCCGGCGGACCCACTACGATCCCATGAATGTGGAACGCGATCACCTCATCAACGGAGCCTTCTTGGCATATGAAGTCGATATCCGGCATGAGCACACCTTCGACGCCAAATGCCCCCATCGCAGCAACAGCTTCGAGAAACGAAGTTTGAACATTGCGGAGCCTGGTACCTTTTTCGATCTCACCGTTTTTGAAGCTGAAGGTGATGAGAAAGGGTGGGCGGGTTTCGCCCAGCAAGTTGTTGAAGTGGAGTTGCGTGGCAGCCTGCATGCATCGAAGGGAGTTCAGCCGTGCATGCAGGTAAGAACATGGCGTTGAGGAACTCACCTGCACGGCACCTCCAAGCTGGTCGTGGATAAACTTTCGCAGGTGAGGTGGGAGTTCCTGGTATACCTTAGATTGATTGATGAGGGAGCCGGTATGTCGAACAGCTTCCACACTGATTGGTAGTCCGTGTCTGTATCTGTGAATTGCCATGTTGAAACCTGATAAACTTCGAGTTGCGAAAAGTGGTTGAACAACACCCACGCGCGCATAATGCGCGAGGCGGAAGTGCCCACTCATCCCCGGGGCGAGGTGGTCGTTACCGAGGGTGAGCGTGTGGATGCGGCGAACAATTAGTTCGGTGGAATTCGCAACTCGGCCCAAAACGACGATTTTCTTGGATTTGCGACAAGACGCCCCAAAGTCGGGATGAATCGAAACGGGCTTTTTCCGAGCCAATTTTCTTAGGCAGGGTTGAAATTTCCGGTTCGTTTGCACACATGCACCCTCCAGCGACAAACGCGCTGCCTCAATATGGGGTGGCGGGCGCACCCAATTGAAGTTTTTGGCGTGTGAGGTGTGTTGTGTCGTTCATAGTCTCGGAAATTATGGCCAACTGGATTGGCAACGACGCCGTTCGCAAGAGCCGTGCGGTAAAAGGTGCCGAAACGGAACCAATCACCGTGAGCATTTCTGATGCCCAGAATCTGTTGTCAGTGGGGCGTTCTACGGTCTTCAAGCTTCTCAAGTCCGGCGAGCTGTCATCCTTTCGCTGTGGCCGTCGAAGGTTGATAGTACTCAACAGCATCCGCGAATACGTTGAGAGCCGGGCGCGATGCTGTGACTGACCTCCTATCGCCACGGGATGGTGTTTATTACAGGATAAGGCGCTCCAAAGCTGCCTCCGCATCCTCTCGCACCAAGTGTCCATAATGCCGTTCGATCATTGCGACACTAGTACCCGAAAGCTGAGCGACGGTAAGCGCCGGTACGCCATGCCGTATGAGGTCCGTGATCACGCTGTGCCGGAGGGTATAAGCCGTTGTGGCCTCAGGCAGCTCAGCTAGACGCGCTGCGTCCTTAATCGGCCCTTTCCAAGCATCTTTGCTCCAAGCGCGGCCATCCTTGCGTCGGAAAAGAGGCTCCATCGGTCCGCACCCCTCGGCTTGTTTTGCCAAAAACCGGGATATCGCTTCGGGCAAAGCAATCTGCCTCGTTCGCCCGCTCTTATCCTTCCCGACCGAAATAGTCCTGGTTCGCAGCTCGAGGTCTTTGACCTGCAACTGCGCGATTGCACCCGGTCTCAGCGGCAGTTGGCACATTGCGCGAACGAATGGAGCAACTTCCTCGCTAGCGGTCGTCAGCAGCCGCTCACGTTGATTCCTGTCCAGATAAAGCACCCGCCGTTTGTCTGCGCCTTTATGTGGCTTCAACGCCTCCTGCCACGCAGCATCCGTATTTGGCGCACCCGGATTCAAGAACTGCCCAAGCGCGGCCCTCAGCGGAACCATGTCACGATTTACAGTCGATGACGCTCTAGGCTTGGTTCGTGTCGGCCCCGCCTTGCTGCGACTGATCAATGCGGGAGCGGCTTCCAACCGGTCCCGCCATGCCTGCACATGGTGCCGCCGAAGCTTCGATAGATGCAACGAGGCAATCGGGTCATCGAATACGTGACGACGAAACACACCTGCTGCAATTGGGCCGGGATTTCGTTTGAAATAGGCTCTGCATGCATCTTCTACGGTGACGATCGGGTCGGATGTTATACCTCCACTTTGTACCCGATCCGCCCAGATCTCGGCATCTCGTCGCGCGGTGGCGAAAACGACATGGCCTTCCAGCTGGCCATAGTCTCCAAGTGGTTGCCGCAAATATTTCTGCCTGTCAGCATCATAGGCGCGAGCGAACCAGTTTCCTTTACCTTGGCCCTTGGCGGGGCGGTAACCCACGAAGGCACCGGACCTTAGCCTCTGCCAGTGCGGCTCGTCCCCAGGGCGCGGCTTCAACTTCTGCCGGTTTCCTATCTTGCTCAAATCGGTCAATCGGCACGCTTTCGGTATCCATGAAAAATCCATGAAAAACTTAGCTGGATTCCAGCGAACCTCAACACTCTCTTTTTCCGCACTTTCGAGTACGGGAAAGTACGCCAGAGTCCATATCTTCACCCTTCACACGGGTGGGGTCGCAAGTTCAATCCTTGCCGCGCCCACCATTCTATCGCGATCGCTGGACTATCGCGATCCCCGGCGAGAAAACGGCGGAAGCGGGTCGCTCTCGATCATAGCAAAACCAAACAGAAACGCAGTCCGAGCTGGTTCAATCCCATAGCCGTGGCAGCTTCCTTCGATCTTCGAGCCGGTGCTATGTTTGCCCGGAAGAAATGTTGTCGGACATCCGTGACGATGCGGCGGATTGAAGCAGGCACCGGCACAATTCCGGTCGAGCAGCGCCGGTCTTGCATGACAGGCCTGGCGCGATGGAGCGGGAGGTAGAGGAAAATATGCGGCAGCCCATAACCGGAAACACCTCTTGGCAAAAATGGATGCGTGGCAGCCATCCGGGCAAGGCTCTCGTCGGATCCGCCATGTTCCTGGCTGGCATCTGTGCGACCGAAGCGGCGGCGCAGGGCGCGCCGCAGTCGCCTTGCGCCCAGCAGAGCGCGATATTGCTCGACGATAGCGGAGAACGCTGGGCGAGCGAAAACAAGCCGGTCCCGCTGGTCATCGATGGAAGCCAGCTGAAATCTCCCACAGCGTTTCGAGATGCTATCGAGCGCGCGCGGGCTCAAAGCGATCGGCATCCGTCGGAAACCTTCGTCGAGATTGCCGGAGGAAATTTCTCAGGCTGGGATTTTGCCGGGCTCGTAAATCATCTTGCCAACATCTGCTTCCATCAAAGCGACTTGTCATACTCCAGGTGGGACGCGAGCACGGTCCCCAACCTGATATTCGCTCGAAGCACCCTTACCGGAGCCAGCTTTCTGAATGCGACGCTTCCAGGAGTGAGGTTTCAGGATACTTCGCTGCGAGACGTGGACATGCAGGACGCGCGGCTCGACGGAGGCCACTTCAGCGGCGGCTGGGATACTACCGTCGATGGCTGGAACCTTTCGGGCGCGATCATGACGGAATTCCGCTTCGAATGCGGGATTACTATCTCCGATGGCTGCCCCCTCGATCGCGACGGAATCAGCTTCCGCGGAGCCGATCTCACCGATGTGGACATTTCTAGCTTCCCGACGTGGGGGCAATCGGATTTTACCGGCGCAATCTTTCAACGCACTCGGATTTCGCCGCAGCAGATTCCCTATCTGGGTGACGCGAGTATCCACGCGTCGGTTCTCGTCGTGGGCGGAGCCGCTCAAGTCCTGCTGGATCGGGCGGAGTTCGCAAGCCTGCAGACCGTCGTCGGCGCTTACGCCCTGGAGAGCATGGAGCCGTCCTTTGCGTGCGAGAAGGCGCGCTCTCGCGTCGAGCGCATGATCTGCGGCGAATTACAGGATAATCTGCGATACCTTGATCGCGTGATGGCAGTCCTTTTCATGGATACCCGGCGTGTTGCTCCGGGCGTTATCCCTGCGCAAAAACGCTGGATGCGAGAACGCGATCGGTGCGCCGACGTGGCATGCGTGGAAAACGCGTATCTGGATCGCATTGCACGGTTGAACGGCATCAGGGGCGACGTCGGTTTCCTGGAGCCCGGGCAATCGGCCTTTTTCATTCACGACACGGTTGGATTGCCCGAAAGTTTTATCGGCACACCGCTTTACGACAAGATTGTCCCAGCGCTCGCCGGTGCGTCGCGGATGTCGGCCCGCGTGACGCGGGCGCCTGATGGATCATACACGATCTGGGGGCAAGCCATCGGCGCAAATGCGCATACATGCAGCCTGTATGGCACGGGCGCGCGATTTGACAGCTACAGTGGATGGTATTCCGTAGAAGCGGCCGATGGCCGCAAGGTGCCGCTTTTTCAGATCCTCGAAGGCACCTTGCATGTCACCGCAAATGGCAAGCCGCAGGATTTTCCTGCGCGCGAGGATCAGGCTTATGTCACGTGCGGTGCACGGGCATCTTTCACGGCCATGCGACGCCTGGATCATGATCCGGAGTTGCTGGAGCGTTGGCTGGTCCCTTTTCTGGACTAGCCGAAAGGCGCCAACGCGCGGGCGGTGCAGGTACATCTCCGCAAGGCCGAGGCAATTGCCTGCCAGCCTGCGGAGCTGCACGCCGCGTCCCGGTCAGCAATCGCCAAGACGCTCGCCGCTAACCCTCATGCCCATCGTTGCCGAGCCCTCCGGGAAATCCGGGCGTTCCATCGTCATCCCGATGTCGATTGTAAACTTCGCTTCGTCGTAAATACCGGAAATCTTTGAGGTCAACGGCTCGTCCGCCCCGGCAATCGTGCACACCATGTCGCCGCTGATCTGGCCTCCGGCTGCCTCGAAGTTCGCGACCTCGCATGGGCTGTCCTGGCCTGCCTGGCTGAACGCTTCGGCCATTGGTTGAAATCCGCGCTCGGCCTCTTCCGGTGTGAGGCACTGCTCCTGCGTTTCGCCTTCTCCGATCATGTCCTCGAACATCGCCTCCTGCTCGGGCGTTGCGCCGGGTATGTCGAACGAGGTTGCGACGAACCCGACTTGCCATTTGCCGGGCTGGAGCGAAGAGTCTGACTGCGCAGCGCCGCCGCAGCCCGTGAGGGCAAGGGCTGCGGCGGACAGGGTGATGGTTTTCTTCATTGTCGTTCTCCTGATAGACTTGGAATTCTCGATGCCGATCGATTTCGGTGCTGCAGCGCTTTTCTCAGAAGCTGAAGGACACGCCGACATGCACGCCGGTGCTGGCGAAATCGTCACTGCCGATGCCATCGTGGAAGCCGGAAAGTGTGGCGCGCAGCCCGCCGCTGCCCAGAAGGTCAAAGCCGCCCTCTACCCGTCCGCGCAGGCCATCCAGTACCGGCGAAAAGCCGACCGGCAGCGCGTTGGCAATCGCCTGATCGGGATCGGTCCCAAAGGTATAGATGCCCTCCACTTCGGCGAATGGCCTCAGCGTCCAGCCATCGCCCACTGCGATCATGTGGCTGACACGGGGCCGGAAGCTGACATCACCCTGCGCCACGGTTTGTGATGGGATCACCACCCCGCCACCATCAGTGTATTCGGCCTGCTTCTCGCTCAGATAGCGAACCGTCACTTCCGGCCGGAAAGTCGTAAGCTGGCCGATATCGAATTGCCCGATGAGGGAGCCTGCGTAATAGCTTCGCGATGTATCGAAAGCATCGACCTGCCCGGGCAAGGGCGAAACCGTGTTTTCGGATCGGCCCCAAGCTGCACGCGCCTCGGCATAGAAATTCGGTCCCAGGCGAGCGGTCAGATAAGGGCCGGCCATCCAGCCATCGCCTTCTGCCTCCCCGACATCCAGATTACCGCGGTCGCTGAATTTATCCTGCTGGACCAATGCACCGATCAGGAGACTTTCGCCGACCTTCACATCGGCTCCAATATAGAGAATCCGGAAATCCCCATCCTGTTGCCCGATGCTGGCACGGCTGAAATACGCTTCTGTCCAGACGTCGAATTTGCGCTCTGCTTCCTCGCCGAATCCAAGCGCCATCGACAGGTTTGAACTGACCCGCACCGATCCGCTCGCGATTTCGGCCTGCACCGGCAAGCGCTCGCTACCCGGAACCGGGACGCCATAGGCCGTTATCGAACCAGAACCCGCGCGCGCGCCCGCAGTGCCGGACAGGCGATCGAGCCTGCGCTGCAGATCCGGCTGATGCGAAAGGATCAGCGCATTGCGTCCCGTCAGGAAGTTGTAGATCGCGGCGCTGGCCGTTTCACGCGAATTGACCGCAGAGAATGTGCAGACAAGGTCCTCGTTCGCCGACAGCTCGATGGCGACAGAGCGGGCGGACAGGCTGACGACCGAGTCCGTATCATTGCAGTTGATGGCGGTGATGACGTAGCCATCGGCGGACAGGTCGGCGACGGACACATTATAGCTGCCTGCAGCAACGCTGCTTGCCGTGACCTGCGCCGTACCGCCCGATGTGGCGACCGTCGTATCGAGAGCCGCAACATCCGATGTGAACGATACCTGCGTATCGCGTCCCGTGATTTGCGGGATCAGCGTTATCGATCCGACCGCGCGGACTTCGATGACGACATTGTCGATCTGCTGCGGGAGCACTTTGACTTGCCCGTCGACATCCGTCACGGTGAGGCTGAATTCCAGAGATTCATTGCCCATGACGCTTGGCGCGGTGAAGGTCGGCTGCGCTGCACTGGGATCGCTCAAGGTCACCGGAGTGCCCGAGACCTGAACCCAGGTGTAGAAGAGCTGGTCGCCGTCGGGGTCAGCCGATCCCGTGCCGTCGAGAGTCACCGTCTGTCCGCTGTCAATCGGGCCTTGGTCGGGTCCGGCATCTGCCGTGGGAGGGCGATTGGCGAGAACGGTAATCGTGACCGTGTCCTCCACGAGATCGGCCGTTCCTGTGGTCGCGTCGCGCACAGTCAGGCTGAATTCGATGTCCACGTCCTGACCCAGCGTATCGGGCGCAGTGAAGGTCGGATTAACCACGGTGTTGTCCGACAGCGTGACCGTCGGTCCGCTTGTCTGCACCCATTCGTAGGTGATTGCATCGCCTTCAGGGTCGGTCGAACCGCTTCCGTCCAGCGTGACGGTCGAGCCGCTTGAAACCGACTGGTCTGGACCGGCATCGGGAACCGGGCGGCTATTGGCCGGAAGCGTGATCGCCGTATTCCGAGTTCCTGATGCATCAAACGTATCGGTGACAGTGAGACGGAACCGGAAGACTTCATCGGTTCCCGTTGATGCCGGAGCCGTGAAAGTCGCAATCGCTGAGTTGGCGTTGTTGAGTGTGACTGGCGGACCAGCGGTTTGCTCCCAGCGGTAAACGAGCGCATCGCCTTCAGGGTCGCTGGAAGGTGTTCCGTCAAGCGTCACAGTCTGCCCGGCTGAAATCGTGTTCGGAGCGTTAAAGGCTGCAACGGGCGGCAGATTCGCCTCCACGACGATGCGGGTCGAGCGGGTTGAACTGAGCGAGCCATCGCTGGCCTCGAAGACCAGGATGATATCCTGCCGGTTAGCCATCCGCGGTGGCGCAACGAAGGTAGGATTAAGAGCCGTAGGATCGCTGAGCGTGATTGACGGTCCGGACTGCTGCGTCCACTGATAGGTGAGCGGATCCCCGTCAGGATCTGTCGCCGAAGCGTTCAGCTGGACCGTATCACCTTCCGAGACAAGCTGCCCGGGGATGGGGTCAATCTGGGGAGCTTGGTTGGGTGGAGGATTGACGGTTATAGATACTATGTCGCTATCTGAAAATGATGTGGAGTCCGTCGCGGTCACCCTGAATTGAAAAGTGGTGGGCTGCGAAACTGCAGGAAACTGAACATCGGGTGTCGGGCTGGCCGCGTTGCTGAATGTCGCCTGCGGACCCGCAATCTGAGACCACATGACTGAGAAACTGTCGCCGTCGGGATCATTCGTTGCCGTCGAATCCAGTGTTGTGGAGACTACCCCTGAAGAAGTCGGACTCAGTGTTTGATCCGGGCCTGCATCAGCGTTGAGCGAACTGAGAGCATATCGCGCACAATTGGGGGCCAAGGGGTTTGTAAAATCCGACCGGTCGACGGTCACGGTCGCCAAAGGCACTGCGCTCTCTACGCCCGCCACGACATCAAACATCGAGATTTCGATTTCGCCTCGGTCCGCCCCAATGGGGATGTTCAGTTGGTAATTGATCGGACGGGTTTGTGGTACAAATGTGAAGAACGTCGACGGCGCCACGATCTCGGTGTTTGTTGTCACATTTCTGGCGCGAATAACCACTTCGTCCCGCCCAATACCATCATCGTCAGTTGTGGCGGTCATTGTGAAAAATGCGCGGGCTTGGCAAACACCACCATTGGCATTTGACATTTGCGGTTGCGAGTTTGCCGTTGCAGTCGCTGCATGCGCTGGCGCAGCGACCAGCAAAGCTGGAACTACCGCACCGGTTAGTGCCGATGCCCGAAGAAGGGCGGACTTCAAACTCTGTGACTTCGACATTTTGGACATTCCCTCGCTGATTTATTTGGGAATTGTCCTAAAGACCGCGGGGTCTCGAAAAATGCCATGCCTATGATGCCATAAGCATGGCATGGGCTATTGCAGCCTGACTACAGCTTCAGCTGACCACTCTTGACCGCTTCATACACTGCCTCGCCACGCGAGTGCACAGCGAGCTTGCGGTAAATCGACTTCACGTGATTGCCCACTGTCAGGGGAGAAATGCCCAGTTCACGGGCGGCCACTTTGTAACTTTGCCCCTTGGCAAACAGCTCGAGGAGTTCGACTTCGCGCGGGGTGAGGACGCTCTCCTTATTCGCGGCATCAGCATCCAGATTGGATGGCCCCTCACGCAGCCTATCCAGCAGATAGACTGCGGCCGACGCACTGACCGGTGCGCCGCCCTGAAGCGTCGCTTCGATACCATCCAGAATCTGATGGGTATTGCTGTCCTTGAGCAGATATCCGTCTGCACCTGCGCGAATGGCGGTTACAACCGTCTGGCGGTCGCCGAAGCTGGTGACGATCAGGATCTTCGTGTCGCAGCGTTCGCGGATCACCTCGATAAAATCGAGCCCGCTACCATCGGGCAATCCGATATCCAGAAGGATGAGATCGGGCTTTTGGGCGAGCAGATCAGCCGCCTTGCGCAGGGTTGGAGCAACGCCGATCAGGTCGAGCCCATCTTCATCGCTGATGATCTCGATGAAGTGTTCGCGAACGACCGGGTCGTCTTCCACGATGGCGATTCGGCTGTCCCACTCTCTCGCTTCGTCTTTCATTTCATAACTCGCTTGACCATTAACTCGCCCGGGGCCGAAATGATCGTAAGGTGGGGACCGCGGCTCGTCAGCGCCTGATCTATGGCATGCTTCGTGCCGTTAGTCGGCACGGCTCGGCATGGTATCGGAATTTGCCGCCGGCACGCTCAGCGCGACGCGCCCACCTCCTGATGGCGACTGCCCAAAATCGATCCGGGCGCCGATGGACCGCGCACGGGCGCGCATGTTTTCCAGGCCATAGCCACCCGAATCCACGCCTTTCCGGCGAGGCGCGAAGCCAGGCCCATCGTCGTCCACCGTGACATGCAGCCCGGCGGGATCGGACGGATCATCCTGCACGGTCACGGCGATGGTCGTGCCATTCGAGTGCTTGAGGGCATTGACGACTGCTTCCTGCATGATTCGAAAGATCTGCAAGGTAGTGCGCGCGCGGTAAGTCGGCAGGGCTCCTGCCGTATGATCATTCCAGACCAGTGTGAACCCGGCATCTTCGATGCGCGGCTGCAACCTGCCTCGAAAGCTGGAGAATGCCGCCGTCAGGTTTTCGCCAAGGGAATCCATGGAATCGATCATCAGGCGCATTTCATCGACGACCTGCTGCAGACCTTCTGCGACTTTCGCCGGCTCTGCCTTCCCGCGACGAGCCGCGAGCAGCATGCTCATCAGCTGGCTGCCAAGCCCGTCATGCATATCGCGCATTATTCTCTGGCGTTCCTCGTTCAGCGCCTCGTGCCTGACGAACAGCTTCTCCCGCTCATGTGCGTCGGACAGCTCCGCAGTGCGTACAGCAAGCTGGGCATTCAATTCGCCGGCGAGATCTTCGGACAGGCGGCGAGCGCGCACCTGGTGGAAGATCATCGCGCCCAAGACACCCAGCGCCAACAGCAGGCCGTGGCGCGGCGTCGCATAATAGATCATCGGCTGGGGATCGATAAAGCCCAAGGAAATATCGAAGCGTTCGTCCAATGCGTCGACCGCCAAAGCAGCGCCCGCGCCGACGATCAGCAACAACTGAACCGGACGAGCGGCGCCGGATTGCAGCTCTCCCCGGGCCGCGATTGCTATCGCTATCAGGACGAACGCCGGTATCAGCAAGCTTTCAACCAGATAGGAAATTTCGAAGGCCTCTCCGCGGCTCTCGTGTCCAACCACAATCGTAAGCAGGATAGCCAGAGCGACACTGATCCAGGCCGCGGCGATCCATCGCCCGCCCTTGCCCGCCCAAGCGAAGCAATAAGCGGCATATCCCGCCGCAAGAAGAAATCCGATCCAGTATGCTACGAACACGTCCCATGGCCCGGGCAGGTCCGAAAACAGGTCGAAACCCATCGCATTGCGGACACTCCATAAAGCCAGCAGCAGGATGAAACAGCGGATCTGCAGTTTCTCGGCCCTGGGCCAGTTCAGAAACGCGCAGAACAGGGCAACGAACAGCATGATCCCGGTCACAGCCAGTGCCAGATGCAGTTCGAAGAACTCGCCGGCAAAGGCAGCGGCCTCTGCAGAGTCTGCCGGGGCGATCTTGAAAGGCGCAAGCACTTTGCGAGAGCGCCCGGGATCGGTGATGCGCAGGATATTCTCGCCGTTACGAAGGTGCGCCCTTTCAAACAGCACCGCAGTGGGGCGCCAGGATCCGAACAGCGACTGGTTGCGCAAATTCTGCATGGCAACCGGGTTTCCGTTCAATTCAATCGCGTCCAGCCGGCGAAAATAGGCCAGCAAGAGGGCCGGTTCCGGCTGGTCCGCGCTCCATTCGAAACGGGTTTCGAAAACGCCCGGCCCTCCGCGATCCGGATCGTCGTAAACATAGGCTGGCACGGCTGTATATTCCGGCTTCACACGCTTTGCGTTGGCCATATTTTGCGAATTCTCGCCCGGCAGGATCAGGACCAGATTGTCATCCTGCGCATAGTCGCCGACCCGCGAAAGTCTCTCTGTCGCGACCTGACTTGCAAGCAGGACCAGGACGCCGCCGATCACCGCCAGGGCCACGCGCAGCCTGGCATCGATGAAATTCGCTATTCTCGGCATTGCCCTTCCCCCTCCGGACCTCGTCACCAAGACACCATATTCATGGTGCCATGCGAAATGCCATATTTATGGCTAGCGCAGTTCGGTGTGAGGTCTGGCGGGGTAGACGGCGCTTCGCTCTATTTGACGTTCTCACACGCGATACGCCGCGTCGTGTGGGAGTCTCGCGTGACCTGGCCATTCGTCTCCTTGAGCATGGTGAACTCATACAGATTGCAGACGCCTTCGATCTTGGGGTTCGTCGCGGCAATCGCTGCGTCGTGCGTCTCACCAATCACGCGGCCCAGGCTGTTGCGCTTTACCGTCCAGCCGCCTCTCGGGTTAATGAGCAGGATTTCCCCGCCCATACCGCCACTCTTGAACGCCCGCCGGAACATTGCTTCCAGCGCCGGATCCCTGGTCGTTGCGGGCGGCATCTTCACCTTGGCTGCCTGCTCCGCCCCGAGTTCGCCGAGGGCAGCATTGGCCTCGCCGCCGCGTGATCCGAAATCGGCCACGAGCTTTGCGACCTTCGCTTGCGCTTCTGCGTAGCCCGCCCGTCCCGGAAACAGCGTGTTGGCCGCATACATTTCTGCGTCCAGCGAGATCAGTCCGTTGTATACGCGGGTCCCGATCCGTTCGTCATACCCTGCATTTTCAGCGACCCGCCCCTTGATGAAGTTGATGTCGGCATCGACGCGCTGCGTGCGCTGATCGAAATAGCGCATCATTTGCAATTCCATGGAATCGCGAACCTGCTTCGGCACCGAGGCGTATCGACCGCTTGCGAGCCTGTCGACGGCCGCGCGGTACATTTCGATTTCCTTGTCGAGCCGCCGGTCATCGGCCTCCGAGTTGCCGGCAAAGCTGGTGCCCTGCGCAACGATCATCACGTCTGCCATATATTGGTCGGTGAGGTCTCCGGACGATGCATTCACGCCTTCGTTACGCGCCGAAGGATCCGCGCGCTCCAGAACGCCACCGACCGTTTCCGGGATGCGTGGGAGTTCGGAGACCCGGGGCATGCTCGGAAAGCTCTGCGCCGATGCCGCAAATGGTATCGACAGGCCGCCGCAGGTCAGAGCAATTGCGAAAACTTCGAGCGATTTCATGACGGTGACTCCAATGGCTGGGGTCATGAAGGTGCATAGATGCCTTGGGCATTCCTATGCCATATTCATGCCAGGCGCTCGCGCATCGATGACCATTCGGGTGTCTGCCGAGCCAGTCCGCGCATTCGAGGACTAATGATTGCCATCCCGACGCTTCGCCCCCTCCCCTTCCGCATCCTGCGCATCCGTGCCAGAAGGTGTTGGAAACTTGGGGGAATCGGGAAATGAGTGAAGTGGCAGCCGCGCCGGAAGGCGTGGATACGGTCGCAGCCGTGAATGGGGAACTGGACGCGGACACCGATTTCGAGACGACGACGATCGGTTCGCTGATGTCGCCGCCGGTCGGCATCTTCAAGCCGGACCAGACGGTTGCCCAGGCAGTGGAACAGCTGCGCGCCGAAACGCAGACGGCCTTCATCACCTATGGCTATGTTACCGACGAGGCCGGCAAGCTGCTGGGCGTGGTGGTGATGCGCGAAATGCTGCTGGCCAAGCCCGGCGACAAGCTGTCAGCCGTGATGATACCGCAGCCTTTCAGCTTCGATACCGGAACCGTCCTGCCCGATGCGCTGCAGGATGCGGCCAAGCTGCATTACCCGGCCTATCCCGTGACCAAGGCCGACGGCACGCTGGCGGGCATCATCCGGGGCGAGGAATTGTTCCGCAACCAGGTGATCGAGATCTCCGCCCAGGCCGGTAAAATGGTTGGCGTCGACAAGACAGAGCGGCTGGACACCTCCATCAAGCGCAGCCTGTTCCTTCGCCACCCGTGGCTGCAGATCAACCTGCTGACGGCCTTCGTCGCCGCGGCCGTGGTGGGCTTCTTCGAGGAAACGCTGGCGCAGCTGGTGATCCTGGCCGTCTTCCTGCCGGTCATGGCGGGCCAGACGGGCAATACCGGCTCACAGGCGCTGGCCGTGACGGTGCGCGGCATGACGCTGGGTGACCTTGAATCCGGCAGCGAGGGCAAGCTGGTCTGGAAGGAAGGCATCCTTGGCACCATTAACGGCGCTCTGGTGGGCATCACGGCCGGGATCGGCATGTATGCCTATGCCGCGATGACAGGCGGCGACAATGCTGTGATGCTGGGCGTGGTGGTGTTCATATCCATGGTCGTGGCCTGCGTGATCAGCGGCATTGCCGGGGCGATCATACCGATCCTGCTGAAGAAGGCGGGGGCCGATCCTGCGGCCGCCTCCAGCATCTTCCTGACCACCATGAGCGACATCGCCAGCATGGGCGTATTCCTGGGCCTCGCCACCATCATGCTGCTGTGATGCGGCGCGCTGTGGGCAGTGGCGGCGAGCCGCTGTCCACCGCGCCTGCAATGCCATAGGCTGACCACCATGCTGATCGCACAGATAACGGACACGCACCTGACCCCGGCCCGCGACGCCGATGGCCAGGGCAATGCCGCGCGCCTCGCCCGCGTGCTGGAGGCCCTGCTGGAAGGCCCGAACCGGCCCGACCTGCTGCTGGTCACCGGCGATTTGACCGACAAGGGGAGCGAGGCGGCGCAGGCGCTGCTGGCAAAGGCGCTGGCCGATGTGCCTTTCCCGGCCCTGCTGGCGGCGGGCAACCATGACGACAGGATCACGCTGGTGGCGCAGCATGAGGCCATGCAGCTGACAGGCGGCTTCCTTCAATATGCTCACGATGCGGGCGGGCTGCGGGTCATCGTGCTCGATACCGTGTCCGAGGGCCTGCATGGCGGCGCCTTCTGCGAGGCGCGCGCCCAATGGCTGCGCGAGCAGCTCTCGCAGGCTGGCGACACGCCCGTGCTGCTGGCCATGCACCACCCGCCCGTGACCACCGGTATCGAATGGATGGACGCGGAGGGCGAGCACGGATGGCGCAGCCGCTTTGCCGATGTGGTGGAGCAGGCAGGCAATGTCGTGGGCATCGTCTGCGGGCATGTCCACCGTCCCATCCAGTCGACCTTGCGCGGCGTGCCGGTGACAGTCTGCCCGTCCGTCTCCAGCCCCCTGTCGCTGGACCTGACGGCCATCGATACCGGCGTGCCCGACGGGCGCGTGCTGGTGCATACCGGGCCGCCCGCTTACGCCCTGCATCACTGGGACGGGCAGCAGCTCACCACGCATTTCGCGCAGGCCGTGGACAGCGAGCCGCTTTACTCCCTGACCGACGAGAGCGCGGCCGAAGTCGAGCGGATCCGCCGGGGGCGTTAGGCTTCCAGGTCCGTCAGCGTATAGACGTCCATCGCCTGCGACTTGCCGCGCAGGGTCAGGCTGGTGACGCGCTTCAGGTCAGCTTCCGTGCTGCCTTCCACAGTGCTTTCCCCGATGACGATGGGAATGCCCAGCTCCTTGCATTGCCCCTCCAGCCGGCTGGCTGCGTTCACCGTGTCGCCCAGGATCGAATAATCGAACCGCTTTGACGAACCCATATTGCCGACCACGCAGGTGCCGGAATTGATGCCCACGCCGATCTTTACCTCGGCGCCGGGCGGCAGGCGGTCGGCGATCGCGGCATTGATGCCGGGCAGCGCCTCCACCATCGCGCGGCCGGCCTTCAGCGCATTGGCACGGTGGTCCGGATCGTCCAGCGGGGCGTTCCAGAAGGCCATGATGCAATCGCCCATATATTTGTCGATTGTGCCGCCATGCGCGATCACGATCTCCGACAGCGGGTCGAGGATATCGTTGATCACGGCGACCAGCCCCTGCGGATCGTCCTTCAGCGCCTCTGAAATGGTGGTGAAGCCGCGGATGTCGGCGAACAGGACGGACAGCTCCTTCTTCTCCCCGCCCAGCTGCAGCAGGCTGGGATCGGCCACCAGCCGGTCCACCATGTCCGGGCTGACATAGCGGGAGAATGCGCCCTGGATTTCCTTTCGCTGCTTCTGCTCGCGCGCGAAATCCACCACGCCGATGCCCAGCACGGACAGCAGCGCGCTGGCCATGGGATCGACCGGCGCGATCCATGTGCGCCCGGTACGCACGGCCAGCCAGCTGCCCAGCACGCACAACGCCAGCAAGCCCGCCAGCGCCAGCCCGCGCTTCCACAGCGCCTTGGGCCGCGATGCGAGCCAGCCGAACAGGCCGCCGAGCAGGGCGAGCAGCGCCAGAACCCATTCCGGCGCGCGCGCAATCCACAGGCCCACGCGCAGATTGTCGAAGACCGTCGCCTGCACTTCCACGCCCGGCGTCAGCAGGCCGCTGCTGGCGGTATAAGGCGTCTCGAAAGCGTCGACGCCGCCTTCCTCGCTGGCGATGGCAGTCTGAAGCGCCAGGCCGACCAGTACGACCTGCCCGTCGAAGAAGCCGGGCGGCAGGTACGCTTCCGGCTCGAGCGCCTGGTAATAGGAGACGGTGGGATAGCTATTCGGCCCGCCGAAATACTGGATCAGCGCGCCATCGGGCGCTGCTGCGGGGTCCGTCCCCTGTGCAGTCTGCAGCAGCGACCACGCGAGACCGCCTTCGTAGGGCAGCTGGCGCACCACGCCGTCGGGATCCATCGTCACCCCGGCAAGCCCCGTCACTGCGCCCGCTTCGCTTAGTTCAGGCAGGGGCAGCGTTTCGACCAGCGTCTCGCCATAATCGCGCTCGACCAGCTGCTGGCTGGAGGCGAGCACCGTGTCCGGCCCCACCGCCGCCACCAGCGCCGCGTCCTCCTCCGTATCGGTCGGGTCCGCAAAGACCACGTCGAAGCCGACCGCCACCGCGCCCGCTTCGCGCAGCGCAGTGACCAGCTGTGCGTGGTATCCGCGCGGCCAGGGCCAGTCCTCGTCCAGCGCATCGAAGCTCGGCTCGTCGATCGCCACCAGCACCACGCCCGGCTCATCCGGCAGCGGCGCATCCCAGGTGGACAACACATCGAATGCGCGGCTGCGCAGCTCCTGCCAGGCAGGAAGCAGCGCCAGCGCCAGCACGGCCAGCGTCGCAAGGGCAGCGATGGCCGCGTGGCTGTGGCGCAGCCAGCGCATCAGAAGCGGAAGGTAGCGCCGATCCGGAAGACGCGGCCCGAAGGCAGGTACCCGCCCTGCTCCACCTTGTCGTCGAGCAGGTTCGTAACCCCTGCTTCCACCAGCAAGGCGCGGTCCAGCAGCTCAGCCTGCGCACCAAGATCCACGCTGATGCGGTCATCCAGCGTCACGCCATTGATGCCGAGGTATTCGCCAATGTAGCGCGCCGAAGCCGAAAAGGTGGCGCGCAGCGGGGCCGGAATGGCATAGGTCAGGGCAATCTCGCCATCCGACTTCGGTACGAACGGTACGCGGCCACCCTGCGGGACGGGGAAGAACAGCGAGGGATTGCTGATGTCCGCAAACCCGCGCACTTCGCTGGCATTGCGGGCATAGGCCACGCGCACACCGGCGTTTGCACCCAGGCGGAAGTTCGCCTCGGCCGAAATCCGGTCGATCCGGATATCTTCAGCATCGATCAGCGCCAGGCCGCTCGGCGAGAAGAACAGCAGCAATTCCGCATCCTGCCGCTCGAAGCCCACTGCGGTGAATGCCGCATCGCTCCACTGCGCATCCCAGCGCACGGCGTAATTCGTAGTCTTGCCGCCCGCAGGCCCGGCCATGGGCTGCATGCCCACGCTGGACACGGGCATCAGGCCATAACCCTGCCCCTGCTCGTTCTCACGGATCAGCGTGGCGCGCAGCCACTGGCCCTGCGTCGGCGAAAAGGCTGCGCCGATCTTGTAGGTGAAGCCATCGTCCGAGAGTTTAACCGAGGGAGGCGTCGGGTCGAACCGGCTGGGCCGCAGCTC
Organism: Paraurantiacibacter namhicola; assembly: GCF_001687545.1. Taxonomy (NCBI): domain Bacteria; kingdom Pseudomonadati; phylum Pseudomonadota; class Alphaproteobacteria; order Sphingomonadales; family Erythrobacteraceae; genus Paraurantiacibacter; species Paraurantiacibacter namhicola. The sequence continues at coordinate 2,452,844 of NZ_CP016545.1, forward strand.
GTATGAGCTGTCGAAATACGAAACCTGCCCGTGCAACCGCAGCTGGCCAAGGTCGACATAGACGTCGGCATAAGGTTCGAATTTGTTGTAATCGAAGGCGTTGGAGCTCGGCGTGGTGAAGATGCTGAAGGTCGAGATGAACTCCGTATCGCCCTTCTCGCGCGAGAGATCCACGCCGGCCTTGAGCGTGGCCGGTCCGACCTGCTGCGTAAGCACGACACTGCCGACCAGGTAATCGCTCGCATTGCGCTGGTCATCCAGCGTGGCACCAAGCTGCGGCTCATCGACCAGGCGCCGCAGGTCCTGCCGCGAATAGAGGCCGCCCAGCGTCAGCTGCGTCGTGGCGGAGAAATCGTGGCTCCAGTACACGCCCGCTCGCACATCCTCGCGGTCGAGGATGCCGGCATCGAACGTGCCTGCAGGCCGCGGGGCCAGCGTGCCGGTGTTCTCCACCTGCAGGCTCGCGTCCGAATTGGTGTAGGCCAGCACGCCGAAGATACGGTCGGACGGGCCAGCCTTGATCCCCACCAGCAGGTCGGCAGACAGCGTATCCGTGTTGGCTTCCCCTGGGACAGCCGGGACGAGGCCGTCGAACTGGACGCGGTCTAGATCGGCTTTCGAGTACTCAATGCGGGTCGACAGCGCGATGCCGGAGGATGTGCCGGGCGCCAGCATGTCGAAGCCGCCATGCAGGCCGAAGCCGCTGTAGCCGGAACCGAAGACGGCATGACCACCGGCAAAGCCTTCCGCGAAGCCGCGCTCAGACAGCAGGAGCTGTTTGCGCGAGGAAGCCACGCGCAGCGGCTCGTTGAGGCTGCCGAGCACGAGATTGGTCAGGGCCGATCCATCTGTGCGCCCGCCATTGGCGCGCCCGCCGCGTGCGGCATTGCCCCAGCTGGAGCCTGTGCCGGGGATGGAGATGCCCGATTGCGGGAAGTCGACTTCAGCCGGAACCTGCTCGGTGGGGATGCCATTGGCGAAAGGCGTGGAGGCCCGCGTCAGGCTTTCATCCGCATAGCCGACGCCGGTATTGGGATCGAAATTGCGATCCCCGCGGAAGCGTGCCCAGCCGTCGAGGCCGAGCTTCGACAGCGCCTGACGGTCCAGCGAACCTTCGCGCATGTTGGCGGCATTGCCCGGGAAGGGTTCATCGCTGCCCATGCCCAGCTCCTCCACGGCGCGGCCCGGCTCGTTCTCCTCGATGGACACGGCAGCGCGCGCACCCTGCAGATAGGGCGAGGTGCCTTCGGCCCGCTCGATAGCGTCGAGCTGCTGGCGCGATACCGGCGCACCGTCATCATCGTAGGATGTCTCGGCCAGCACCATCAGCGTCTCGCCGTCATAGGGGCGCAGGGTTGCCGCATCGAGCGCCTGCTCGTTTGCCTCGCCAAGCTGGCCCTGGCGCAGCAGGCCCTGGGCATAGGCCGTGGTCGCCACGGCCTGCGGATCGTCGTCGAACGTGCCGAGCTCCGCCAACCGCGTGCGCGGATCGGGCGAGGCGATGGCGACCAGTACCGGCGCCTGTCCCTGGTCGGCGCGTGCGGCCTGCCCGGCCAGCACCGTCACCGATCCGAATTCGTTTTCCAGCACCACCTCGCCTTCGAACACTTCCAGCAGCGTGGAGGTGTCGCTGGCATCGATGTACCATTCCGTCCCGCGAATTGCGGCGGTCGCATTGGGCGTGCGCACGCGCATGTTGCTGCGCTTGCGCGGATTGCGGCCCCAGGCCTTGCCGGTCATTTCCACTTCGGACGGCCCGCCACGCGCGATCCGCTTCACGGTCATGGTGGAGTTGCGCCCCAGGCGCACCTTGGTGCGATTGGCGAACAGGATGGCCAGCGTGCCGCGCGCATTGGTGCGCAGGATGTCGCCCGCTTTCAAATTCTGCTTCACCACAACATTGCGATAGGCGCGCTGCGGCACCAGCCGCCCTTCCTCGCCGCCCTTGGCGCCCACGACGCGGCCCGAAAGGTCCCCGCTGCGCGCCACGGTCTGCGCCGCGACTTCGCCTGCTGGTACGGCAATAGCGAGCGCCATGACGGCCGCCCCGCACAGCAGCGATTTGTCGAATGCGGAATTGCCCGCGCCTGCGCGCGGATTGCCGGATGCAGTAATCATGATTCCCCCCAATGCCCTTGGCGCATGGTTAAAGGGGAAAAAGTCCTGCTCTGTCAAACCGCTTGCCCGGTTCCCGGGCTTTTCCACCGGACAGCCTGCCCGCCGGTTTGCCCGGACACCGCTGCGGGCGATAACGCATGGCTGAACCGAGTCGCGCCTCATCATGCTTCTGGCGCGCCAGCCAGCACGGGAACCAGGTCCAATGAAATTCTTTGCCGACACCGCCGAGATCGACGACATCAGGGAACTGGCGAAAACCGGCCTGCTGGACGGGGTCACCACAAATCCCTCGCTGATCGCGAAATCCGGTCGTGACTTCATGGAAGTGACGAAGGAAATCTGCGGCATCACCGATGGCCCGGTCAGCGCGGAAGTGGTCGCGCTGGATCACGACACGATGATGAAAGAGGCGGAAAAGCTGCGCAAGATCGCGGATAACGTCTGCATCAAGGTGCCGCTGACCGTGGACGGGCTGATGACCTGCAAGTCGCTGACCGACGATGGCACGATGGTGAATGTCACGCTGTGCTTCTCTGCCACGCAGGCGCTGCTGGCGGCAAAGGCGGGCGCGACCTTCGTCTCCCCCTTCGTGGGGCGGCATGACGATAACGGCATGGACGGGATGGACCTGATCCGCGACATCCGCCTGATCTACGACAATTACGCCTTCGACACGGAAATCCTGGTCGCCAGCGTGCGCCATGTCACGCATGTGCTGGAAAGCGCGCGCATCGGGGCGGATGTGATGACCGCCCCGCCCAAGGTCATCAAGGCGCTGGCCAACCACGTGCTGACGGACAAGGGCATCGAAGGCTTCCTGGCCGACTGGAAGAAGACCGGCCAGTCCATCCTCTGATCCGCGTCACGCATGAAAAAGGGCCCCGACCGGTAAACGGTGGGACCCTTTTTACTGTCTGCCAGCGGTATCAGGCGGCGGCGAGGCCATCCTTGTTCTTCAGCGGCGTCACGGCGGGTTCGCCCTGCCGTTTCGCATCCTTGTCCATTACCTTCTTCACCAGGTAACCGCCCGCGCCGATGGCGATCATGGCGGGCAGGCTTACGCGCCGCAGGATCGCGGGGGCGAGCACGCCCAGGACGGCGCCCGTGGGGCCGCCCAGCGACTTGGAACTCTGGGCTGCCTTGCTGCCCACGAATGCACCGATCATCTTGCCAATCATACGAAATCTCCTTTGCGCAAATAACGAGCGTGAGCGGGCTGTGTTCCGGATTTGGCGGGCAGCTAGCCACTGGACAGGCACGCTCCGGCGCGGGCATAGGCGCTGGCCATGCACGACCTCCGCTATATCCGCGAAAATCCGCACGATTTCGACGCCGCCCTCGCCCGCCGCGGGCTTGCCCCGATCAGCGCCACCATCCTGGAGCTGGACGAGAAACGCCGCGCCCTGACCACGCAGGCGCAGGAAGCGCAGGCGCGCCGGAACGAGGCATCCAAGGCCATCGGCAAGGCGATGGGCCAGGGCGACGCGGAAACGGCAGAGGCGCTGAAGGCCGAAGTCGCCGAGCTGAAAACCACACTGCCCGAGCTGGAAGAACAGGGCCGCATCGTTGGCGGCGAGCTGGACGGCCTGCTCGCCACCATACCCAACCTTCCCGCCGACGACGTGCCTCACGGAACAGACGAGAGTGACAATGTAGAAGTCTCGGTCTGGGGCGAGAAGCGCAGCTTCGATTTCACCCCGCAGGAGCACGCCGATCTCGGCCCCGCACTCGGCATGGATTTCGAAACCGGCACGAAGCTGTCCGGTGCGCGCTTCACATTCCTGCGCGGCGACATGGCCCGCCTGCACCGCGCGCTTGCCCAATTCATGCTGGACACGCAGACGCGGCAGAACGGCTACACCGAATGCAACCCGCCCGTGCTGGTTAATGACGAGGCGATGTACGGCACGGACAAATTGCCGAAGTTCGCGGAGGACAGCTTCCGCACCACGGACGATCGCTGGCTGATTCCCACCTCGGAAGTCAGCCTCACCGCCTCCGTCGCAGGCGAAATCCTGCCCGACCTCTCCCAGTCCATGCGCCTCACCGCCCACACGCTCTGCTTCCGCAGCGAAGCGGGCGCGGCCGGCAAGGATACGCGCGGCTTCATCCGCCAGCACCAGTTCGAAAAGGTGGAGCTGGTCAGCATCTGCCGCCCGGAAGATTCCGACGCCGAACACGAGCGCATGACGGGCTGCGCGGAAGGCATTTTGCAGGCGCTCGACCTGCCTTATCGCAAGGTGCTGCTGTGCACCGGCGACATGGGCTTCGGCGCGCGCAAGACATACGATCTGGAGGTCTGGCTGCCCGGACAGGGTGCTTACCGCGAGATCAGCTCCTGCTCCAACACCGGCGCATTTCAGGCCCGGCGCATGAATGCCCGTTATCGCGCTGAAGGCGCCAAGAAGCCGGAATTCGTTCACACGCTGAACGGATCGGGCCTTGCCGTGGGCCGCACGCTGGTGGCGGTGCTGGAAAATTACCAGCAGGCCGATGGAACCGTGAACGTGCCCGAAGCGCTGAAGCCTTATATGGGCGGTATCGAAAAGCTGGAACCGCATCGCTGATGCGCATCCTCCTCACCAATGATGACGGCATCCATGCGCCGGGCCTCGCGCTGCTGGAGGAGATCGCGCGCGAGTTTTCGGACGATGTGTGGACCTGCGCCCCGGCCGAGGAGCAATCGGGCGCGGGCCATTCGCTGACGCTGCACAGCCCGGTGCGGCTGCGCAAGCATGGCGACCAGCGCTATGCCGTCACCGGCACGCCCAGCGACGCGGTGAACCTGGCCATGCGCAAATTCTTCACCGAGACAAAGCCAGACCTGGTCCTGTCCGGCATCAACCACGGCGAGAACCTGGCCGACGACATCACATATTCCGGAACGGCCTCTGCCGCGATGGAAGCGGCGCTGGCCGGCGTGCCCGCCATCGCGATGAGCCAGGCGCTGCGCGAGAGCGGACTGGGTTTCGACGCCGCCAAGGGCTGGGCGGTGCGCGTGCTGCAGAAGCTGATCGACGTGCGGATGGCCCGGCGCTCGCTGGTCAATGTCAATTTCCCCGCCTGCGCCACTGCGGACGTCCGCGGAATACGGGTGACACGGCAGGGTTTTCACGATTATGCTCGCGGTTCGCTGGTGGAGAGCAGCGATCCGCGCGGTCGGCCCTATTACTGGTTCGGCCTCTACGATGTGGAACACACGCTCGACCACGGGACGGATCTGGAAGCTGTCAACGAAGGCTATGTGAGCGTGACGCCCCTGCAACTGGACCTGACATTGCATTCCGCCATTGGCGATCTTGCGGAACGCTTCAGCGCCGAAGAGCCGGCCAGCTGATGCGCGCGCGGGTCGCCTTCATCGCACTGGCCGCGCTCGCGCTGGTCGCTGCGGGCGATCCGAAAACCGAAACCGTGCATGTGGTGGAAGATGGCGAGACGCTGAAAGGCATCGCCAACCGTGCAGGCGTGCCGCTGTCGATCATTGCCGAGGCCAATGGCCTGGCCGAACCCTATGTGGTTAAGCGCGGCCAGAAACTGGTCATCCCGCGCCAGCGTTCCCACACCGTCAAACCGGGCGAGAGCCTGTCGCGCATTGCGGAGCGGTACGGCGTGCCGCAATCGCAGATCGCGCTTGCCAACGGCATCGACAATCCCGGCACCATCCGCAGCGGGCAGCGCCTGATCATCCCCGCCGTCATGCCGGAACGCGCCGCGCGCGCAGCCACCACGCCAACCACGCCCTATTTCCGCCGTCCGCATGACGGCAAGGTCCTGCTGGGCTGGGCGCGCCGAGCCGATGGCGGCGGGCACGAAGGCGTGGATTTCGCAGTCAATGCCGGCGACATGGTGCGCGCATCGGCCAGCGGCACGGTGTTGTTTGCCGGCGCAGAGCCCAAGCGCTTCGGCCAGCTCGTCATCATCGATCACGGCAATGGCTGGCAGACGCGCTATGGCCACCTGGCCCGCGTTACCGTGGCCACTGGCGATCCGGTGAAGGCAGGAGAGCGCATCGGCATCGGCGGGCAAGGCGGCGTCGCCACCCGCCCTGAACTGCATTTCGAAATCCGCCGCAACGGCACGCCGGTCAATCCCGCGCCGCGCCTGAGGCTGGCCGACTGATCCATGGCACGATCGCACCGCCCGGCGGAAATCCAGGACCAGCTGAAGGAGCGTAATTTCTCGCCCCTGCGCCGCGCCGTGAAGGTCCCCGTCTGGGCGGACCTTGGTGGCCGCATCTTCGCCGCCCTGTTCCTGGTATTCATCGTGGTGATGATCCACTGGTGGGACCGCGGCGGGCTGGTCGATAATCTCGATGGCGATGTCAGCTTCCTCGACGTCGTGTATTTCACCATGATATCCATCACCACGACCGGCTTTGGCGATATTGCGCCGATTTCGGACCGGGCGCGGCTGGTGGAGGCGCTGATCGTGACACCGATCCGCTTCCTCGTATTCTTCATTTTCGTCGGCACCGCATACAATTTCATCATAAAGAGAAGCTGGGAGAAGTTTCGCATGGCCCGCATTCAGGAACAGCTGTCCGACCATGTGGTCGTGCTGGGCTTCGGCGTCTCCGGCTCCGAAGCCGTGGGCGAGTTGATCGAGCGCGGGACGGAGCCTAGCAATATCGTGGTGATGGACAGCAGCGAGGAACGCCTCGCGGCCGCCGAAGCGATGGGCTGCAACGTCATCGAAGGCGATGCCACGCGCGACGAGAGCCTGATGGCGGTCCGCATCGGGCAGGCGCAGACGGTGCTGGTTTCCGCCGGGCGAGACGATGCCAGCATCCTAATCGTGCTCACCGTGCGCCACCTCGCGCCGCATGTCCCCATCAGCGTGGTGGTGCGCGCGGCGGACAATGAAATCCTGGCCCGGCAGGCGGGCGCCAACAATGTCATCAACCCGGTGCGCTTCACCGGCCTTCTGCTGGCTGGCAGCGCGCAGGGTGCGCATATCGCGGATTACCTGGGCGACCTCGCCTCCATCACCGGGCGCGTGCAGCTGGTGGAGCGGCCCGTGCTGCCCGAGGAAATCGGAAAGCCGCTTTCGGAACTCGTGACCGGCGGACGCGGCCTGCGCATTTATCGCAATGGCGGTGCGTGCGGCTTCTGGGAGAACGAGGCAGGCGCGCTGCAGGCAGGCGACATCGTGGTGGAAATCCGCCCGACCGATGCAGAGGGCGTGGAGGGCGAATTCGTTACCTGACGGATCGCCCCCCCTTTCAGTCTCAGTCCATCAGCGCGTAAACCGCGCCCATCGCCGCCATGCCGACAATGAAATGCCCCGCGTCGATCGCGAACAGCTTCCCGCTGCGCCGCTGGTAAAGGTAATTGATGCCGATGGCCGGGGCCATCAGCGTGGCGCCATAGCCGATGGCGATCATCATCTTGCCGCGGTCGCTGGGGTTCGTCATCGCGAACTGGTGTGCCAGCATCGTGCTGATCAGCAGTTCGAACAGGAAGCAGAGCCCGAAGATCAGCGGCATGTTGGCATTGCCGATCGTCTCGTCGCTCAGGCCCACTTCGCGTTGCCACGCCTTGCCGAACAGTACGGAATACCAGATCGCGCCCACGGCAAAGAATGCCACCGCGCCCAGGATGATGGTAAGCAGGCTGATATCGCCCATGACAAATTCCCCTCTCAAGCGGCCCTCACGCCGGACCTAGCGCAAAGCTGCGCGCAGGTGTAGGGGCGCGGCCATCATGCAAACCAGCATTCCTGATCCCAAGCGCATCGGCATGGTCAGCCTCGGCTGCCCCAAAGCGCTGGTCGATTCCGAACGGATCCTGACGCGCCTGCGCGCCGATGGCTATTCCATGTCGCCCGATTACGACGGCGCGGACGTGGTGATCGTAAACACCTGCGGTTTCCTCGACAGCGCAAAGGAAGAAAGTCTGGCCGCCATCGGCGAGGCGATTGCCGAGAACGGCCGCGTGATCGTGACCGGCTGCATGGGCGAGGACGCGGACACGATCCGCGCCGCCCATCCGCAGGTGCTGGCCGTGACCGGCGCGCACCAATACGAGCAGGTGGTGGAAGCGGTGCACGAAGCCGCCCCGCCCGCGCAGGGCCCCTTCGTGGACCTGATCCCGCAGCCGTCGGAAGCCGACATCAAGCTGACGCCGCGGCATTACAGCTATCTGAAGATTTCCGAAGGCTGCAACCACTCCTGCGCTTTCTGCATCATCCCGGACCTGCGCGGGAAGCTCGCCAGCCGCCGGGTGGATGCCGTTCTGCTGGAGGCGCAGAAGCTCGTCGCCGCCGGCACGAAGGAACTGCTGGTGATTAGCCAGGATACCTCGGCCTATGGTGTCGACACCCGGCACGAGGCGCGCGAATGGCCGCGCGGATCGGGCGAACAGATGCGCGCGCACATGACCGACCTCGCCCGCGCACTGGGGCAGCTGGACACAGGCGACGGTACACCGCCTTGGGTGCGGCTGCACTACGTCTATCCCTACCCGCACGTGGACCAGGTCATCCCGCTGATGGCCGAGGGACTGCTGACGCCCTACCTCGATATTCCCTTCCAGCACGCCGCCCCGTCCGTGCTGAAGCGCATGAAGCGCCCGGCGAACGAGGCCAAGGTGCTGGAGCGGCTGAAGTCCTGGCGCGAAATCTGCCCGGACATCGCCATCCGCTCCAGCTTCGTGGTCGGTTTCCCGGGCGAGACGGAGGACGACTTCGCTTACCTGCTGGACTGGCTGGAAGAGGCGCAGCTGGACCGCGTCGGCGCATTCCGTTTCGAGCCGGTCGAAGGCGCGCAGGCCAATGCCCTGCCCGACCACGTTCCCGAAGAGCTGAAGGAAGAACGCTTCGCCCGCGTCATGGAACTGACCGAGAAGATCAGCGCCGCAAAGCTCTCCGCCAAAGTCGGCCGCACCCTGCCAGTGATCATCGACGAAGTGGGCGAGGCGGACGAGGACGGCGACATCGGCGCAACCGGCCGCAGCCAGGCGGACGCCCCGGAAATCGACGGTGCGGTTTACCTGCGCGACGTCCCCGCGTCACTGAAGGCAGGCGACATCGTGAACGTGACCGTAGAGGATTCCGACGCGCACGACCTGTTCGGCGTCATCGCCTGACGGCAGGCCTTCGCTAGTCCCCGGCTGCCGCCATGGCGGACAGTTTGGCAAAGATGCGCGCCGGCTGCTGGAACAGGCTGAAGCCGCCCGTGTCTACCAGCGGACCTACCGGTTCGAAGCCAAGCTGCCGGCAGAAGCGGATCTGCTGGTCGGGGGCGTGCACGGCGTCCTGCGCACCGATGATAACACGGACAGGCTTGTCATGGCCTTCCAGCCAGTCGCCCCAGTCCTGCGCCTGCACCAATATCGCATGGGCAAGCGCGCGCCCTGCACGGTCCGGCCGGTTATGGATCGCCTTGCGCACTACTGCGCCGACATCGGGCCGCCGCAGCGTCTCGCGGTCGACCGGGCTGTCCACCAGCAGGCGGTCGAAATAGCGATAGGCTTCGCCGCGCATGCCCAGCCTGACGACAGCGCGCACCACCAGGTCCATTGCTGCAGGGGCCCGGCGCCCCACCACCAGCGGTGCACGCCAGATGGGGTTGACCTTGTCCTCCCCGCCAAAACGCGAAAGTGGCGGCGCAAAACCGCACAGGACCAGGCCGAAAAAGCGCGTCGGAAAAGCCTTTAGCGTGGCCAGGCCGTAAGCGCCTGAGACGCTTGCCGCGAGCATGGGCGCCTGCCCTATTCCGAGCGCGTCCATGAAGAGCGGCAATTTGTCGACGAAGCGCCTGATGGTCAGCAGCGGTTTCCCGGCGGCGACTTCATCAGAATAGAAGGGCATCCATGGCACGAACAGCTCCAGCCCTGCATCGGCTGCTGCCCGCTCCATGGCCGGTGTAGCAAAAGGCCCCTCTATCGCACCGTGCAGCAGGATGACCGGCTGCCCGCCGCGCTTGCCGTATCTTTCGAAAGCCATGTGCGTGCCATCGGCGAGCTTGGCGACATGGCTGGCCGTGGATGCTTCCGGCAATTTGCCATGCAGTTGCCGGATTTCGAGCGACTTCACATAACCTGCATAAAGCGAGACAAGCTCCGCCTGCGACCCAATGGCCAGCTTGCGGAACACCGCCTTCATCTGGTTGCGCGCCGTGCCCAGTGCACGTCCACGATCCGCCGCGAAATCACGCAGCGAGCGGCCATCCACGACATAGCCGATCAGCTCGCTCTCGGTGGCGGTAAGCCCCGTGGCCTCGGCAAAGGCCGCGCCATCCTGCGGGTTCCACTTCAGGCCGATCGGGAAGAGGTCGAACTGCGGCGTGCCATCCCGCACGACCGAAGATACGATGGTCATCATGCCGCGCTCGTCATCCTCCCCGGCATGCAGGCGCAGGTAAGCAAAACCGTCGGCGGCCGACGTTTCCAGTGCCGCGGCCAGCCTCTTTCGCGCGCCGCCTTCCATACCCAATACGGCGGCAGGCAGCGGCGTTCCCGGGCGCACTTCGGCAGCGCCAAGCACGCCCTCGCGATGCCGGATGACCGTCCCGTCCCGGTCCAGCGAAACAATGGGCCTGGCAGCTGAGGTCCCAGCGCCACCGGCAGGCTCGCCGGTCTGTGGCACGAGTGCGAAACCGGAGAAATCGGCATCGGGTCCAAGGTGTACTTCGTCGAACACGTCACCGGCCTGGCGAAGGTGCTGCTCCATATTTTCCACCGTGCCATCGGCCCTCAGCGAGGCGCGCTCCAGCATGCCCTGCAGGGCGAAAAGCCGCTCCGGATTGGCGACCACGGCATAGGCCGACCGGATCAGCGCGTCGGTGTCGTCAGATGGCTCGGTCAATGATCGGTTTCGCAATTTGGCCGGCACGCCGCAGGGCGTTCTGGGGCCGGATGTGATATTGGAAAACGCCTTCTACAGCATTGGGAAAATTGCGAAAGTGGCTGGTCCATACTCGCCGTTATTGCGCTGCATCCCAGCGCGCCCTCGCCGTATCGAACACCAGCCGCGGGACTTGGTGGATCAACAGCGATCCGCAATTATCAAGCGGCCCGACCAGGTCGAAGCCGTAATCCTTGCAGAGCCGGCGCTGCGCCTCCGGCGGGGCGAGGCCATCTTGCGCGCCGCACACGAGGGTCGCCTTGCCACCAAGCCCTTCGCAAAAGGCGCTCCAGTCCCCGGCAGACAGCAGCGTCTGCTGCAGGGTCGCCTCATACCCATCCTGGAACGTGCGCTGCATTGTGCGGCGCATGACTTCCACCACTTCGGGGTCCTCCAGCACCGCCATGTCCGCCTCGCTCGATCCGTACAGGCTGCGAAAGAAGCCGGCCCCGCGGTCGCGCCGCATCATGCGGGCGGCAGCGGCGAAATACAGGCGCACGAAGGCGGGAGCCCTGCGCGCCAGGCGCATGGGAGCACGGTATCCCACGGCGAGGTGGCTGAGATCGCTCGCGGTCCTGATCGGGGTGACGGCGCCCGCCGCAACAAGCCCGCAAAAGCGCGCGCCGCCGCGCTGCATCAGGCGAAATCCATAGGGCGCAGAAACGCGCACACTCACGATGATGCAGCGCTCTACCCCCAGGGAATCGAGCAGATCTTCGGTCCGCGCGCAGAAATCTTCGACCGCGTCATGGCCGGATCCGGCATACTGCGTACCGGCATAGAACGGCAGCCAGGGGGCGATCACGCGGAAGCCGTTTGCCCTGACGGCCGCAAGCTGCCGCGGTGTCAGGTAAGCGCCATCTGCCGTGGCATGCAGGTACAGCAGCGGTATCCCATCGGCCGGGCCGTGAGTCTCATAGGGCAGCGCCGCCCCGCCTGCCGTCGTGAAGACCTGTGCGGCAGGCATGGCCGGGGCAGGTCTGCGCCTCTCCTCTGCATCCAGGAAGCTGGCGTGGAAGCCGCCGTAAAGCGAAACAAGGTCGATCTGCGAGGCGATACCCAGCTTGCGCTGCAAGACCTTGAGCTGGTTGCGCGCCGTTCCCACCGATCGCCCGCGAGACTCGGCGAATTGCGTCAGGGTCAGGCCGTCCACGACGTAGCGGGCCAGCGTGGCCTCGGTCGGCGTCAGCTTCATGACACTGGCGAACAGTTCGCCCACTCGCTCGTCCCAGCGCAGGCGGATCGGGCGCAGGCGAAAGCCGGGGCCGCTGTCGTCTTCGAAAAACTGGGCCAAGAAAAGGCTTCCAGCTTCGTTCATGCGTGAAGTGCGCAGGCGGACCATCATGGCCGTTCGCACAGGTTGCCCGCGCAGTCCGGCGTTGATGTCTTTCAAGGCCTGGCATGAGGCTTCCGATGCCCACTCCGGCAACGGCTCGCCGTCCGTCCAATCCCCCAGCCAGGAAGGCGCTTCGCCCATCACGCAGAGTTTCGGGCCGCGGCGGAGTATCGCGACCTCGCCCCCCTCGTCGCTCTGCCGGGCGGGGTCTTCTCCGGACCAGCCGCCAAAATCTTCCCCGATCGTATTGTCGACTTCGTCCAGCAGTCTGGTGACCTGGTCGAAATGTGCTTCCAGCCGGCCCGCGTCGGCATCGTCCAGCGTGCCAAGCTCCGATGCATCTTCCAAGAGGCCGACCAGCCGCTCGGGACGTCCAACAACCGCATATGCTGCGCGGATCAGGTCTTCCGTGATTGGACTGTCAGACATTGTATTGTGATGAGCGCGGACGGCAGGGGCATCATTGACCCCTGCCGCCCTCTCGCGTGCTTACTTCACGCAGTACTTGCCCGAGGCCTTCAGGCCGGACGGGCAGGAGCCCGAGCGGACTTCGGCGTAATCGTTCTTGCCGCCCAGGCAATAGCCGTTGGATGCCTTGAAGCCTGTGGGGCAGCTGCCGATCTTCACGATAGCGACGCTGCCATTGTTCGAAACGCAGTCGCTGCCTGAAGCCTTGAAGCCGGTGGGGCAGGAACCGTCGCGCGGCACTTCGGTGGAGGAGGACTGCGCCATGGCGACAGGTGCGGTGCCGACACACAGGGCGACGGCGGCGATGGCGGAAAACATACGCATGATGGAAATATCCTTCGATGATGGATGAAGCCGGTGGGTGGCGCGACATACCTGCCGTCGTTTGGGGTCGCTGGCTGGAATGCCGCGCCATAGGATCGAAGCCTGCCCCTTCACGGGGCAGGCACCGGGCATGGAGTCGGGAGCCAAAGCGTCCGAAATCGCGCTGCCAAAAATGCTGGCAGCTTCCTGTGGGACGCCGGCAATTGGCGCCCCGTCGGCAATCGAACTTCGCATTTGCTTAGACCCCCAAACGATCCTGCGGCCGGTTTAGTGGGGCGGATCAGCCGGGCGAATATCCCATATGGGCTATAAGGACCGATTTATTCTCTGGCCGCGCGAAACAAGCGCGCGGGCCGGGCGTATGCTTTGCATGGCCACCAATATCGAAGTGACACTCGCCTTCCGGCTGGAGCAGCCGACGGACATCCTGCTGCAATTCGAGGCAGCGGACATTCCCGAGCAGCAGATCCTGTCCGCCACATGCTCGCTGGACGAGGCAGATCACATGGCCCGCGTGCCTGCGCAGGACGATATCGGCCTTCGCATGTGGCTGAACGCCAACTGTCGATACGATGTGCATTATGCCGCCAGCGTAGCGGTGGAGCGATTGCTGCCGGACATCGCCAGCCTGGCCCGGCTGGACTCGCACGACCTGCCCGGCGAGGCCGTGCAGTACCTATTCGACAGCCGCTACATCCCCGCCGACCGCTTCCAGAATTTCGTGACGGAGGAGTTCGGCAGCAGCACCGGCGGTGCGCAGGTCTTGGCCATGAGCGACTGGATCGGGTCGCACCTCAGCTATGTGCCCGGGGTCAGCAATGCCAACACCACCGGCATGGACACCTTCGTGGAGCGGCAGGGCGTGTGCCGCGATTATGCGCATGTGATGATCATGCTGGCCCGCGCGGCCGGCATCCCCGCCCGATATGTTAGCCTGTACGATCCCGGCGTGACCCCGCAGGACTTCCATGCCGTGGCAGAGGTCTTCCTGGCGGACCCGGGCGTGAAGGACGGCGGAGCATGGCACCTCGTCGATCCCACGGGCATGGCCGACCCGGCCCACAGCGTGAAGATCGGCGTCGGGCGCGATGCCGCTGATGTCAGCTTCCTGACCAGTTTCGGCAATTGCGAGATGCTTGAACAGAGCGTCAGCGTGACCCGCTCCGAAGATGAATAGCTATGCGGCACCCTTCCCTGCACGGTGAGGCGCTGATAGCCAGAAACAGACAAATGTTGTCCTGAGGGAGTATGGTAGTGAGCTTCAAGGCCAAGCGGCTGATCCTGTTCGGCGCAACCGGCGATCTCTCGCAGCGCATGCTCCTGCCATCCCTGTGCGCGCTGGACGCGGACGAACTGCTCGACCCGGAGCTGAAGATCATCGGTACAGCCCGCTCGCAGCTTTCCGACAGCGAGTTCCGTAACTTTGCGCGCGAGGCGGTGGAGAAATACCTCCCCAACGGGCGACGTGGGCGGATCGCGGATTTCATCAACCGGCTGAGTTACCACCCGGTCGACGTGACCACGCCCGAAGGGTTCAAGAACCTGGCGGAGAAGGCTGGCGGCGGGGAACAGCCCGTGGCCATCTTCCTCAGCACCGCGCCCAGCCTGTTCGAGCCCACGATCCAGGGCCTGCGCGATGCCGGGCTGGCGGGCGAGATGTCCCGCATCAGCCTGGAAAAGCCGCTCGGCACCGACCTGCAGAGCAGCAAGGAAATCAACGATGCGGTCGCCAGCGCCTTCTCAGAAGACCGCATTTTCCGCATCGACCACTACCTGGGCAAGGAGACCGTCCAGAACCTGATCGCCCTGCGCTTTGCCAACATCATGTTCGAACCGCTGTGGAACGCACAGCATATCGAGCATGTGCAGATTACCGTGGGCGAAACCGTGGGCTTGGAAAGCCGCGTCGATTTCTATGACGATGCCGGCGCCCTGCGCGACATGGTGCAGAACCACATGCTGCAATTGCTGGCGCTGGTGGCGATGGAGCCGCCCACGCATTTCTACGCCGATGCGGTGCGCGACGAGAAGGTGAAAGTGCTGCGCGCCCTGCGAAAGGTTTCCGCCAAGGAGATCGTGACCGGCCAGTACCGCGCGGGCGCGATCGACGGCAAATCCGTGCCCGGTTATGACGAGGAACTGGGCAAGGACAGCGACACCGAGACCTTCGTGGCGCTGAAGGCCCATATCGACAACTGGCGCTGGACGGGCGTGCCTTTCTACCTGCGCACCGGTAAGCGGCTGCCCGAACGCGTGACGGAGATCGTGGTGCAGTTCCGCTGCATTCCCTATTCCATCTTCACCAACGCCAAGACCGTGCCGAACAGGCTGGTCATCGGCATCCAGCCGGAAGAGAATATCTCCCTGTCCCTGATGGCCAAGGTGCCCGGGCTGGACCGTGACGGGATGCGGCTCCGCTCCGTACCGCTGGATATCGCCATGCCCGACGCTTTCGTCGGCGCGGCGCGGCGCATCGCATACGAACGCCTGCTGCTGGACCTGATCGAGGGCAACCAGACGCTGTTCGTGCGGCGCGACGAGGTGGAGGCCCAGTGGGACTGGATCGATGCCATCCGGCAGACCTGGACCGAGGAAGGCCTGACGCCCAAGACCTATTCCGCCGGCACATGGGGGCCCAGCAGCGCCATCGCGCTGGCCGAACGCGACGGAGTGACCTGGCATGACTGAGCTTAATGACACGATCCACCGCGTCACCCAGCGCGTCATAGAGAAATCGCGCCCTCGGCGGCAGGCCTATCTGGACCTGATTGCGCGCGAGGCGGACAACCGGCCGGACCGGGCCAGCGTGTCCTGCTCCAACCTCGCCCATGCCTATGCCGGGACACCGGAAGACCAGGCTGCGCTGGTCGCCGCCAAGGGGCCGAATATCGGCATTGTCACGTCGTACAATGACATGCTGTCCGCCCACCAGCCATACGGCCGGTACCCCGAACGCCTGAAGATCTATGCCCGCGAAGTGGGCGCTACGGCGCAGGTGGCAGGCGCGACGCCGGCCATGTGCGATGGCGTGACGCAGGGGCAGGAAGGCATGGAGCTTTCGCTGTTCAGCCGCGACACCATCGCGCTCAGCACTGCGGTTGCGCTCAGCCACGCGATGTATGACGGCGTGGCCCTGCTGGGCATTTGCGACAAGATCGTGCCGGGCCTGCTGATGGGGGCGCTGCGCTTCGGGCACCTGCCCTGCGTCTTCGTGCCCAGTGGCCCCATGCCCAGCGGTATCGCCAACAAGGAAAAGCAGAAGACCCGCCAGCTTTATGCAGAAGGCAAGGTCGGGCGCGACGAACTGCTGGCCAGCGAAATGGGCAGCTATCACTCGCCCGGTACCTGCACGTTCTATGGCACGGCCAATTCCAATCAGATGATGATGGAAATGATGGGCCTGCACGTCCCCGGCTCGGCCTTCATCCAGCCGGGCACGAAGCTGCGCCAGGCGCTGGACCGGGCCGCCATGCATCGCACCGCCGCCATGCACCAGGATGGCGAGGATTACCGTCCGCTGGGCAAATGCGTGGATGAAAAGGCCATCGTCAACGCCGCTATCGGCCTGCTGGCCACGGGCGGCTCCACCAACCACGCCATCCACATCCCGGCCATGGCGCGCGCGGCGGGCATCAGCTTCGACTGGACGGATTTGTCCGAACTCAGCAGCGCGGTGCCGCTGATAACGCAGGTCTATCCCAACGGTTCGGGCGATGTGAACCACTTCCACGACGCGGGCGGCATGGGATATGTCATCGGCGCGCTGCTGGATGCCGGACTGTGCCACCGCGATATCCTGACCGTCAGCGACAGCGACCTGTCGAAATACGCGCAGGAACCGGGGCTGGCCGAGGATGACACGCTGGTCTGGCGCGATGTCGGCGAGAGCGGGGATGACACGATGCTGCGCCCTGCCAGCAACCCTTTCAAGCCCGATGGCGGCATGCGCCTGCTGGAAGGCAATCTGGGCCGCGCCTGCTTCAAGTCCAGCGCCGTTGAGCGCGATCGCTGGACGGTGGAGGCGCCGTGCCGCGTCTTCCAGACGCAGCATGACGTGGCAGAGGCGTTCAAGGCTGGCGAACTGGACCGCGACGTGGTCGTGGTCGTCCGCTTCCAGGGGCCGCGCGCCAACGGCATGCCGGAACTGCACAAGCTGACGCCGCCGCTGGGCGTGCTGCAGGACCGGGGATACAAGGTGGCGCTGGTCACCGATGGCCGCATGAGCGGGGCGAGCGGCAAGGTGCCCGCCGCCATCCATGTCACGCCAGAGGCGCTGGCGCATGATGGCGCATCCGGCCCGCTGGCCAAACTGCAAGATGGCGACATCGTGCGCGTCTGCGCCGCCACCGGCACGCTTTCCACCACCGCAGACCTGGATGCGCGCGAGGCAGCACCCGATCCCGCGCCGGACATGGGCATGGGCCGCGAACTCTTCGCATCCTTCCGCCTGCTGGCGGACGGCGCAGAACAGGGCGCAAGCCCGATGCTGGCAGGAGCAGGACTTTGAGCACGCAGATCGTCACCGTCGATATCGGCGGCACTCATGCCCGTTTCGCCATTGCGGACATCGCCGGTGACGGCACGATCACGATGGAGGAGCCCACCACGCTCCACACCGAAGATCACGCCAGTTTCCAGACCGCGTGGGAGGATTTCCGCGAGCGCAAGGGCGGCGCGCTGCCCGATGGCGTGAGCATGGCGATTGCTGGCCCCACCGGCGGCGACGTGATCCGTTTCACGAACAATCCCTGGATCATCCGCCCCGCTCTGGTGGGAGAGAAGCTGGGCGTGGCGCATCACACCATCGTCAACGATTTCGAGGCGGTGGCCCACGCCGTCGCCCGCCTGCCGGAAGACTGCTTCACCCATCTCGCCGGGCCGGAGGAGCCGCTCAGCCCCACCGGCCGCCTCAGCGTGCTCGGGCCGGGCACCGGGCTTGGCGTGGCGCATCTCTACCGCGAGCCGGACGGGCGCTACCGCGTATCCGCGACCGAGGGCGGGCACATCGACTTCGCGCCGCTCGACCAGATCGAGGACGCGATCCTCGCCCGGCTGCGCAAACGCCACACGCGTGTGTCGGTCGAACGTGTCGTGGCAGGCCCCGCCATCAGCGACATCTACGAGACGCTGGCGGCGATGGAAAAGCGCGCGACGACCGAGAGCGACGATATCGAAATCTGGACCAAGGGCATGAGCGGGGAAGACAGCCTGTGCGCTGCCGCCGTGGACCGGTTCTGCATGTCGCTGGGCAGCGTTGCGGGCGACATTGCGCTCGCCCAAGGCGGCTTTGGCGGCGTGGTGATCGCCGGTGGCCTCGGCTTCCGCCTGCGCGACACGCTGGTCTCTTCCGGCTTTGCTGAGCGCTTTGCGGCGAAAGGCCGTTTTCAGTCGCTGATGGCAAAAATTCCCGTGAAGCTGATGGTCCACCCCCAGCCCGGCCTGTATGGTGCGGCTGCGGCCTATGCCTCGCAACACCTCAAATAGAACGCAACGGAGATATCTCGCATGAGCCGGATCGATGAAATCATGCGGACCGCCCCGGTCATACCCGTGCTGGTGGTGGAGGATGTGGCCATGGCCCGTCCGCTCGCGGAGGCACTGGTGAAAGGCGGCCTGACGGTGCTGGAAGTGACGCTGCGCACAGACGCCGCACTCGATGTGATCCGCGAAATGAAGCAGGTCGAAGGCGCCATCGTGGGCGCAGGCACGGTCACCAATCCGCAGGAGCTGGAGCAGGCGATCGAGGCTGGCAGCGAGTTCATCGTCTCCCCTGGCCTCACCGAAACGCTGGGCCGCGCGGCGGTCGACAGCGGCATCCCCTTCCTGCCCGGCACGGCCAATGCAGGTGACATAATGCGCGGGCTGGACCTGGGGCTGGACCGCTTCAAGTTTTTCCCCGCCACCGCAGCGGGCGGCATCCCCGCGCTGAAGTCCCTCGCCGCGCCGTTCCACAAGGTGCGCTTCTGCCCCACCGGCGGCATCACGGAAGATACCGCATCCGACTGGCTGGCGATGGACAGCGTGCTGTGCTGCGGCGGCAGCTGGCTCGTGCCCAAGGGCTCGCCCGATTACGTCGCCATTGCCGAGGGCGCACGGCGCGCGGCGGCGCTGGCAGCATGACCAGCGTCGATGACCTGATCGCCCGCCTGCAGGAATTGCACCGGCAGACCAAGTCCACGCCCCTGTTCAACCCGGTCTTCCAGCTGTCGCTCGACCTGTCGCGCAAGCTGGAAAGCGGCGAGATGTCGCTCGATAGCCTGACCGCGCTGGTGGACGAGCTGGAGTGCGAAAGCCTGCGCAGCCGCGCGCAGCAGCTCGACGCACTCCTCGGCCCCGTGGCGCTGGAAGCGAACGACAACGCTCTGGGGGCAAGCCTTGCGGCCGATGACTTCGCGGCATTCCGGAAGCGCTGGGAAAACCCGCTGCTGCATGCCGTCTTCACCGCGCACCCGACCTTCCTGCTCGAGCCCGAACAGCACGCGCAGGTTGCGGCGGCTGCCAGCCACGGCAGCGACCTGACCTGCCATGCCGGCGGCGCAGAGCGGCCGGCAATCACGTTGCAGTTCGAACACGAACGCGCCATGCGCGCCATCGCCAATGCGCAGGACGCGCGCGACCGGATCGTGGGCAATGTGCTGCGCCGCGCCAAGGACGCCTTCCCCGCCGAATGGGACGGGCTGGAGCCCGAACCGGTCCGCTTCGCCACCTGGGTCGGTTACGACATGGACGGGCGAACCGATATCAAGTGGTTCACCTCCATCGGCTTCCGCCTGGCGGAAAAGGCACAGCGGCTGGCGCGCTATACGGCGCAGCTGGAAGGTGTCGACGACAGCCACGACCTGGTGCCGGAACTGCGTGCGGCAACCGCCTATGCGCAGGAACGGGCGAAGGATTTCCAGTCCGACCTGACCGATCCCGCCGCGCTGACGGTTGCGGCCAACCGCCTCACCGCAGCCGATCCGCGGCGCCTGCTGACGCTGAAGGACACGATCGCCCGGCTGGAAGCCGACGCGCGTGACAGCGATGACACGGACCGCGCCATCGGGCTGAAGACGCTCGCCGCCGCGATGCGCAGCGATGGCCTGGGCATGGGCTGGATCCACTTCCGCGTTAATGCCAAGCAGCTGCACAATGCCATTCGCCGCCGCGTGGACCCTTCGGGCGAAATCGACCTGGCCAGCAAGGGCGCCATGTCTCACCTGCGCCGCGCAATCGAGGATATCGAGCCGCTGCGTTCCAACTTCGCCGCCCTCGCCATCGAAAGCAGCACGGCGATCCGGCAATTCCTGGCCATGGCGCAGATCCTTGCCCATGTGGATTCAGACACGCCCATCCGCATGCTGGTGGCGGAATGCGAAGAGCCTGCAACCATGCTCTCCGCGCTCTATTTCGCGAAGCTGTTCGGGATCGAGGACAAGGTCGATATCTCGCCCTTGTTCGAAACCGAAACCGCGCTGGAACATGGCGGGCGCTTCGTGGACGAGCTGCTGGCCGAGGACGCTTACCAGGCATACGCCAAGGCGCGCGGGCGCGTGGCGATCCAGACCGGTTTCTCCGATGCAGGGCGTTTCGTGGGGCAGGTTCCCGCCAGCCTCGCCATCGAGCGGCTGCAGGGCCGGCTGGCCGAAGCGATGCAGGAAAACGGCCTGGGCGACTGCGCCGCGCTGATCTTCAACACCCATGGCGAAAGCATGGGCCGCGGCGCGCATCCCGCCGGCATGGAAGACCGGCTCACATGGCCGCTCTCCCCATGGGCCAAGCGGCGTTTCATGCGCAGCGGCATCCGGCTGGAGCCCGAGGTCAGCTTCCAGGGCGGCGACGGTTACCTGAAATTCGCCACGCCCGAATTGGCGTTCGCCACCCTCACCCGCATCGCCGAACTGCGCCCGGCCGAAGCGGATCCGGACGCGCCGACCGACCCGTTCTATCGCCGCACGGACCTGAGCCTGGATTTCTACCGCGCGGTAAAAGAACACCAGCGCGACCACTTGGAAAGCCGGACTTACAGCCGCGCCATCACCGCCTTCGGCCTTGGCCTCCTCAATTCCACCGGCAGCCGCGTCAGCCGCCGCCAGAGCGATCTCAGCGCCGACCGCGAGATGAGCTTGCGCCAGATCCGCGCCATCCCGCACAATGCCATCCTGCAGCAGCTGGGTTACCCGGTGAATATCATCGCCGGTATCGGCAGCGCGGCGGAAGGCAATTACGAGGAGCTGGGCGCGCTGCTGCAGGAGAGCGCGCGCGGCCGACAGATCATCCGCCTGGTGCGCGCGTCCAATGCGCTCGCCAGCATCAAGACGGTCGCGGCTTACGGCGAGCTTTTCAATTCCGCCTACTGGGCCAGCCGCACCTATCGCGGAACGGAAAACAACATTTCCGAAGCCTGCGAGGCGCTGGCCGATTACCTGGTGAAAGATGATCGCAACGGAGTGTTTCGCCGCCTCGCCAGCCGCCTGCGCAGCGACGCGCTGAAGCTTCACCGCCTGCTGGATGTGATCCCCGACGAGGCCCCACGCGACGACCGCGAGCATGTGCGCCGCGTGATCGGGGCAGCGCAGGCTGTTCGCCTCGCCCTGCTGCAACACATGTTCATCAAGGCCGTCAGCATCCCGGCCTTCAGCCGCGCGAACGATATCAGCCGCGACGACGTGATCGAGATGGTTTTCACCCTCCGCATCGACGATGCATTGGCGCAGCTTCGGCGCGCCTTCCCGGTGCATTTCCCGCGCATCGGCGACTTCGACCTGGACGAGCCGACCGACTATCCGGAAAGCGGGGATGCCGGTTATGCAGCACTTCGCGCCGAGTTCATCGATCCGATCGAGCGCGCCTATGGCCTGACCCTGCGCATCTCGACCGCGATTGCGAATGAATTCGGGGCGCATGGTTAGCGCGCGTTAACCGGTCGTGCGCCCGTGTCCCGCGGCGGGACGCAGGCGCTCGCAATCTTGGAAATCGGGCGTTCCGGCGCTTATAAGCATGCCCATGAACGCAGGCATCAAATGGATTGTGGCGGCCACCCTTGGCGTCATCGCGGTTTTCGCGGCGCTGGCGATGGGTGGCAACGCCCTGGAAGCACGGGAGATGGATCCCGAACAGTGGCTCGATAGCAAGGATGTGCTTGGCGCGGCCGACACCAGCGTGACGGCCGGCGAGACGAGCACTGATGTGCTCGAGAGCGACTTTGCCGGAGAGACGGCGGAGACCGCTGCCGAAACAAGCCGCGCAGAGGCCGATGGCGAGACGCGCTATATCTCGGAGCCGGTCGTGCAGGCCGTGCCGCCCCGCTCCGACCCGTTCGTCATCAAGTCGATCCTGCCGATCGAAGGCGCGATCAAGTACGGCGAATGGCACTGGGACGAGAGCCGCGCGCCCAAGACTGGCAAGCTGGTGATGACCGTGGACATCCAGGCCCGCGTAATCTCCGTCTTCCGCGACGGCCATGAAATCGGCGCCGCTGCCGCCCTGCTCGGCACGCCCCAGCACCCCACGCCCGTTGGCACTTTCCCGATCCTGACCAAGGAACGGCACAACGTGTCGGAGAAATACGACAATGCGCCCATGCCCTGGACGCTGCGACTGACCTGGGACGGCGTGGCCATCCACGGCGGCTCCACGGTGGAGCGCGGCTATGCCAGCCACGGCTGCGTCGCCGTGCCCGACGAATTCGCCAGCCGCCTGTTCGATATCGCGAAGAAGGGCGACGTAGTGATCATCACCGACGGCAAGCGCGCCGGCATCGGGTCCAGCCTGAAATACGATTGAGGCAGGCCTAGCGCGCGCCGCGCAGCGGCTCGCGCCCGAACACCCAGTCCTCGCCATCGACCTTTACGAGCACGCCGGCGAGATTGGCGTTTTCGCCTCGCTCGAGGCGCTCCAGCAAACGTGCTTCATCACCGCCATCGGGAGTGGCGCCGAAATGGCGCATGGCAAACCCGATGATGCGCAGCCGGACGGCCTTAGGTCCGAGCACGGCAAATCGAAGCGTGTCGCCATCCCGGCGGACCCGATCTTCCCAGACCTGTTCGCTTGCCCAAGAGACAGCTTTGTCCGCGTCACGCAGGTGAGAGGCGGAGCGGGTCACCATCTGCGGGTCCAGCCAGCCTTCCTCGGCCAAGGCCCGGCGCACGCGGACCCGTTGAAAGTCTGTGTTTTCATTCGAGGGGTCGGCGCAGGCAGCAACCCCCGCAGCCTCAAGAACGCGTGACAATTCCGCCCTCGTGAAGCCCAGCACGGGCCGCAGTAGTATTGTATCGGCCGAAGGACGCATTAGGCGCCGCTCCGCGATACCGCCGAGGCCGGTCACGCCCGCTCCGCGGTTCATGCGCATGACGACGGTTTCGGCCTGGTCATCCGCATGATGCGCGGTGGACACTGCTTCAAGCCCGCGATCTGCGGCCCAGTCGGCAAGCGCCTCGTACCGCGCCTCGCGAGCCCTCGCCTGCACATTCCCCTTGCCCACGTCGACGCTCAGCACTGCGCAGGCGATCCCGCGCTCATCGCAAGCCCGCTGCACTAGCGCACACTCCTCGCGCGCCTCGGGCCTCAGGCCGTGATCGACGGTAGCGACTTCGAACCGGCCCGGGATGGCGGCATGAGCCAGCATCAGCATGGCCATGGAATCCGGCCCGCCGCTGACGGCCAGGCCAATTGGCCCTTCACCGCCCCATAATCGCTCCAAATCGCGCCGGAACCGCTCGACCAGTTCCGGATCGATCTTGTCACTCACAGGTGACGCGGCCGGTGTTCCGTTCGTACATGGACTGCAGGCGGCCGGTGGCCAGCGCCGGATATTTGTCGCCGAACTCGGCGAGCGCCAGGCAGGCGCGGGTCGTATCATCCAGCGCGATCATCGCTTCGGAAAGATACAGGAGGCTGTCCGGCGCGCGGGCCGCATTGGGGTCCGCCTGGTAATTCTCGAAGAAGAAGGTGGCTGCCGTGCGGGCCTGCCCGTCATCGAGATAGGCGCGGCCCAGCAGGTTGCGGCCATAGGTCGTGCGCCAGTGGTTGGGATACTTCTCCATGAACAGCGCCAGCTGCTGCTGCGCTTCGGGATAGAAGCCTGCGTCCCACAGGCGGAAGCCGTAGGAATATTCATCGTCGCCCGCATCGTCGCTCTGCGGTTTGGCGATGGCCTGCACGGCGGCGACGCGTTCGGGCGACGGACCGGCCGCAGCGGGCGCGGGCGTCGGTGCCGGTGTGGGCGCGGGGGTGGCGGTGCTGGCACTTGGCGCAGGCGTCTCGGCCGTGCCCTGCGGAGGGACCAGCGCACCGGGCTGCTGCGCGGCCAGCTGGCGTTCGAGATAAGCGATGCGCGTTTCCATACCAGCCATCGCGTTTTCCTGCTGCTCCACCCGCGAAGTCAGCCGGGCGACCTGCGTTTCCAGCGAGTCCAGCCGCGTCAGGACATCGGTCAACGCGGTGGTGGAGGGCGTGCCGGGCTGCACCTGGCCGCGGGCCTGCCCGTCCGGCGTGATGACTTCGGGCGTGAAGAAGCGGCCATCGCCATTGGGGAAGACTTCGCGTTGCAGGGCGCGCACTTCGGCTTCCAGCTTGCGCAGCCGCGCCTCAGTATCCTGCGCTGCCGCAGGGGTTACGGAAAAGGCGCTGAGCGCGAAAACGCCGCCCGCCAGTGCCATTCGCGATGCTTGCCAAAGCGTCATGAAACAATTCTCCGTCCGGTAGGGTCTAGCAATTCCCGCACCATCGCCGCCGGGCGACAACGCAGGCTGAACACACGGGCATTTGTGCCAATGCGGGATTCGCTTGTCGAGGAGGGATTGCCCTTAAACTGTGGGCGATTGTCCCGCTTATTGCCCGGCTGGTGCCCCGGCGGCAGGCGCCGAGGTCGGAGCCGTACCGGGCGCTGCGGCAGGCGCAGCGTCACCGCGCGCCAGCAGCGCCGCTGCGCTGACAGGCACGTCGACCACGGTTTCCAGCTCCTCGCTGATCTTGGGCACGCTCTGCCCGCCTATGGTGATCGCAAGGATATCGGGCCGCCCGGTCACAAGCACCGGATCGACCGCATCGGCCGGCACGGTGAAACTGTCGCCATCCGTCATCAGGCTTTCATACAGCGTCTGGCCGTTCCCGTCCTTGACGCTGACCCAGGCATCGCCCTGCGCAGTGAAGACCACCGGGCCGGAGGTCGGCGCGCTTGCCGTAGGGCTGGCAGCAGCCTCGGGCGAGGCGGTCTGCTCGGCTTCGGGCTCGAGTATGCTGGGCAGCTCCCCTGCCGGCGTGAAGAAGGCGCGGGCGGCAAAGATCAGGCCCACGACAACCAGCACTAGGGCGAAGAGCGAAAACCACACCAGTCCGCGCGAGGGTGCGCGGCTCGGATCGCCGGGCTCGAAGGTCGCGGCGCGGCGGTCGGAGACTTCGCGCTCATCCTCGTCCAGTTCGGCGCGGACCATGGCGGTCACATCGTCCTGGTCGAGATCCACGAGTTTTGCATAGGTCCGGGCAAAGCCGGTGGCGTATGTCTTGCCCGGCATGTCCGAAAAACGGCCAGCTTCGATGGTCTCCAGGTGACGGATCGGAATGCGGGTCTGGGCAGCCACCTGCTCGACCGAAAGGCCCTTCGCCTCGCGCGCGGCGGCAAGCTGCGCGCCAACGCCGACCGGTGCATCGCCTGCGAATTCTTCCGAAGTCTCGTCGCTCATAAATGTCCCGTTTGGCGCTGCTGCGCCCCCGCGTCCCGTGCAGGGACACAAGAGCGGGCGCAGGCGTGGCAAGTCAAGGATTTTCACCGGTTTGCGGCCCGGTGGCCGGATCAGTCCAGCTCGATCCCGTTATCGGCAGCCCATGCTGTCAATGCCTCGCGCATGCTGGGTGGCGGCGAGGAAAGCCAGCCGGTCATGGCCTGCGAGATCGCCTTGGTGTCCACCTGCCGGACCAGTTCCTTGATCTGGCCCACGGCCGCAGGCGTGATCGACAGGCGGCGATAGCCCAGCCCGATCAGGGCCAGCGCTTCCAGCCGCCTTCCGCCCATTTCGCCGCACACACCAAGGTCCACACGCGTCCCCACAACGCCCTTCGCGATCCTATCAAGGAAGCGCAGGATGGATGGGCTCAGCCAGTCGTACCGCTCGGCCAGCACCGGGTTGGAGCGGTCGGCGGCAAACAGGAACTGCGTCAGGTCGTTCGTGCCGACGGATATGAAGGACACCTTGTCCACCAGCAGGTCCATCATCTCGGCGAGCGAAGGGACCTCCAGCATGACGCCGTAATTGATGGCCTGGGGGAGCTTGTGCTTGCGATCCTTAAGGAAGGCCAGCTGCTCCTCGAACACGGCCTTCGCCGCATCGAATTCCCAGATTTCCGACACCATGGGGAACATGACGTTCAGTGTCTTGCCCGCCGCCCCGTCCAGCAGGGCGCGGGCCTGAACCTTCATCAGGCCTTCGCGCTCCAGCGCCAGGCGCAGCGCGCGCCAGCCCATGGCCGGGTTCTCGTCCTCGCGCGCATTTTCGCTGTTGATGTAAGGCAGCGACTTGTCGCCGCCGATGTCCACGGTGCGGAAGATCACCGGCTTGTCCCCGGCGGCATCCAGCACGTCCTTGTACAGCCGGGTCTGCCGCTCCCGCTGCGGCAGGACGCTGGAAATCAGGAACTGGAATTCGGTGCGGAACAAGCCGATGCCGTCCGCGCCGGTCAGCGGCAGCATGGGCACATCGTCGCGCAGGCCGGCATTCATCATCACCTGAACGCGCTGCCCGTCGCGGGTGAAGGGCTCCACCTCGCGCAGGCGGGCGTAGGCGGCCTGCTTCTCGCGCCGCCGGGCGAAGCGCGCCTCGAACGCATCGAGCACGCCCTGCGTGGGGCGGATCGTCAGCTGCGCCTTGTCGCCATCGACCAGCAGCTCGTCACCTTCGCGCACAAGTCCGCGCACATTGCGCACGCGGCCGATCACCGGCACGCCCATGGCCCGCGCCACGATCACGACATGCGCGGTCAGGCTGCCCTGTTCCAGCACCACGCCCTTCAGGCGGCGCTTGTCATATTCCAGCAGCTCTGCCGGGCCCAAATTCTTGGCGATAAGGATGGAATCCTCGCGCAGTCCGCTCGATGCCGCCGTGCCCAGCTGGCCGGACACGATGCGCAGCAGGCGGTTCGCCAGGTCTTCCAAGTCGTGCATCCGGTCCGCCAGCAGCGGATCGTCGATCTCGCGCATGCGCATGCGGGTGCGCTGCTGCACGCGCTCGATGGCGGCCTCGGCGGTCAGGCCGCTGTCGATCGCCTCGTTGATGCGGCGGCCCCAGCCCTCGTCGTAAGCGAACATCTTGTAGGTCTGCAGGACTTCCTCATGCTCGCCGCCCGTGCCGAATTCGGCCTGGTTCGCCATGTGGTCGATCTGCTCGCGCATCTTGTCGAAGGCGAGGTAGACGCGCTGGCGCTCTGCTTCGGTATCCTCCGCAACGGTCTGGTCGATCTGCACGCGCGGTTGGTGGAAGACCGCCTTGCCCAGACCCAGCCCCTTCACCAGCTGCAGCCCGTCCATGACGTCCTGCCCGGTGTGGTTGACTGTTTGTCCCGCAGAATCTTCCTCGTCCACCAGCCCGGCATTGTGGATCAGTTCCGCCAACACCATGGCGACGGTCTGTAGGGCCTCGACCTCCACCTCTTCATACTTGCGCGGCTCGACATGCTGGACGGTCAGGACCCCTATCGCCCGCTCGCGCCGGACGATCGGCACACCTGCGAAAGAGTGGAATTTTTCCTCGCCCGTTTCGGGCACGTACTGGAATTCGGGGTGAGCTGCCGCCTCATCCAGGTTCAGCGTCTCGATATTGGCGGCGATGGTCCCGGTAAGTCCCTCGCCCACGCCAAGCCGCGTGACGTGGATCGCGCTCTGGTTCAGGCCGCGGGTGGCGTAGAGCTCCAGCATACCTTCGCGCAGCAGGTAGATTGAGCACACCTCGCTATCCAGCGAGTCGCCGATGATCTGCACCACTTGGTTGAGCTTGCCCTGCGCATGGGTGCGCGCAGCCATAACCTCATGCAGGCGCGTGAGGATGGACCGGGCCGCAGTGGCGGCCGATGTCGGGGGTACTTTATCCGGCATGCGAACTGCCTATCGCATGGAAATGCTTTTGGAAATGTTGCCGCGCATCCGCCGCCCCTGCGCGGGCAGCGGAATGCGTTGCAATCAGGGGGCTTTCGTCAGCCTTGGGATATTTCCTGTTTCAGCATCAGCTTCTGCTTCTTCAGGGTCTGGATCGTCGCGCTGTCCGGTACGGGCCGGCTCATTTCGTCATGCAGCCTGGCATCCAGCTTCGTGTGCTTTTCCTGCAATGCTTGCGTGTGCGACATTCCCATGAAGTCATCTCCTGTGCCTGTGGGGACATGCGTCCCGTAGAGTTGGCGGCGCGGCAATCCGCGACTCGCCGAGTCGCATCATGACCACACAATTGTCATCAAATCATGGATGGCGTAGTTCGGCAAACAGGCAGGAGCCGGGGCGTGGGAATCGAGCGACAAATGCGATGACGGAAGACGAAATCCGCCGGAAGCTGGCAGTGCTGAAAACCGAACACCGGGATCTGGACGCTGCCATCGCGGCGCTGGGCGCCAATGACAATTCCGACCAGCTGCGCATTGCGCGCCTGAAGAAGCGCAAGCTGCAGCTGCGCGACCGCATCAGCGCGCTGGAAGATCTTTTGACGCCGGACATCATCGCCTGACGCAAACGCGCGGGCCGCGGCGGGGTCTTTCGTGCCCAATCGGGACAACATGGTTAAAATAGGGGAAACGCTGCAGCCCACCTATTCAATACGTTAAAGCCCTGATGTAGCGCCTGTCGCATCAACGCGATGAACCAGACAGCAAACCTCAACCGCACGATCGTGGACATGCTTTACGAAGAGGCGATGCTGCTGGCCGACGAGGCCCGCGACACGTTTCGCGACGCCGCGCAGGAACGCCGCCGGACAGGCACCCCGCTGCATGAGGACGAGGACCTGGAGCGCATCGCTCTGAGCTGCGAGGCGCTGCGGACCACCACGCGCATGATGCACGCCCTGTCATGGCTGCTGAACCAGCGCGCGCATTTCTGCGGCGAACTCACCGAGTTCCAGCTGCGCCGCCACGGCCGCCTTCCCCGCCACCAGCCGGATAGCGACCCGGCCCAGCTGGCCCTGCTGCCCGCGCATCTGCGCGACGTGGTGGAACGCACCCGCCGCTTCCACGCCCGCATCGCCCGGCTGGACCAGGCATGGCGCGACCATTTCGCCATGCACCCCGCCGCAATCCAGCGCCTGCGCGAACGCGTCGGCCTGGCAATGGCGGGCTGACGCAGGCAGTTAAAGCTTCGCCAGCGCGGCATCCCAGTTTTCGATCCGAGCGGACCGGACCGCATCGTCCATGGCCGGGCTGAACACCTGCCGGTCCCCGATCATGGCCGATGCCGCATCCCCAAGCGTGGCGTGGAGGCCCGCGCCGACAGCCGCCAGCATCGCCGCACCCAGCGCCGTCGTCTCCACGAAACCGGGGCGCTCTACCTGCAGGCCGGTGATGTCCGCGATGTCCTGCGCCAGCCAGTCATTGGCGATCATCCCGCCATCGACCTTCAGCAGCGCCCAGTCCGCGCCATCGGCGGCAAAAGCGGTGCGCAAATCCTGCGTCTGGTGGGCCATTGCCTCCAGCGCGGCGCGCACGATCTGCGCCTTGCCGGTTGCAAAGCTGAGGCCCGTGATGCTGGCGCGCGCATCGGCCAGCCAGTGCGGCGCGCCGAGGCCCGACAGCGCAGGCACAATCACCACGCCGCCGCTGTCATCCACGCTGCGCGCAAGGGCCTCGGTTTCCTTCGCGCTAGCGATCAGGCCCAGGCTGTCGCGCAGCCATTGCACCAGGCTGCCGGCCACGAAGACGCTGCCTTCCAGCGCATAGGTCCGCGTCCCATCCAGCTGGCACAGCACCGTGCCTAGCAGGCGGTGGCGAGACATCGGCACCTCGCCACCCTTGTTCGTCAGCACGAATGCGCCCGTGCCGTAAGTGGCCTTGGTCTCGCCCGGTGAGAGGCATGCCTGCCCAATGGTGGCGGCCTGCTGGTCGCCAGCCATGCCGCAGATCGGAATGCCTGATCCCAGCACGCTGGCCGTGGCCAGTTGTCCCGCGCAATCGACCACCTGCGGCAGCGCCGCGCGCGGTACGCCCAGCAGCGCCAGCAGCTCCTCGTCCCAATCGCCCGTTTCCAGCGAATAAAGCATCGTGCGGCTGGCATTGCTGGCATCGGTGATGTGCGCCGCGCCCGCGGTCAGCTTGAAGACCAGCCAGCTTTCGACCGTGCCGAAGCGCAAGGTGCCAGCATCCGCCGCCCCGCGCACGGCCTCGTCATTGTCCAGCATCCAGCGCATCTTCGTGCCGCTGAAGTAGGGATCGAGCAGCAGGCCGGTCTTCTCCCGCACCAGCGCCTCATGCCCTGCATCGCGCAATTGCCTGCAGAACGGTTCCGTCCGGCGGTCCTGCCAGACGATGGCGCGGCTGAGCGGCTCCCCCGTCCCGGCGTCCCACGCCACCACAGTCTCGCGCTGGTTGGTGATGCCGATGGCCGCAACGGCCTGCGCGCCGCCTGCCGTTTCCACCATGGCCTGCGCGCAGGCGAGCGTGCGCTCCCAGATCTCGGCCGCGTCGTGTTCCACCCAGCCGGGCTGCGGGTAATGCTGCGTCAGCTCTCGCTGCTCTGTGCCCAGCAGGCTGCCGTCTGCCGCGAACAGCATTGCGCGGGTGGAGGTTGTGCCTTCGTCCAGGACGAGGATTGCTGGCGGTGTCACTTACATTCTCTCCCTTGTCGCGCCATATGGCCACCATGCAAGCGCCGCCGCAACCCTGGCCGACCGGCCTCGTGGAACAGCTGGAGCCGCTGGTCGCGCGCGTGCTGGCGCCAAACCCATCGCCCTTCACCTATACCGGCACGCAGACATACCTCGTCGGCGGGTCGGAAGGCATGGCGGTAATCGACCCTGGGCCGAACGACGGGCGGCATATCGAGGCTCTGCTTAGCGCCATCGGCGAGGCCGTGGTGACCGCAATCTGCTGCACCCACACCCACCGCGACCATTCGCCCGCCGCCGCGCCTCTGGCAGAGCGGACAGGCGCGCCCATCGTCGGCTGCGGCCAACTTGCGCTCGACACCAGCGGGGAGCCGCGCCTCGATGCCCCGTTCGACCGGGATTATGCGCCCGGCCGCGTGCTGGCGGATGGCGAGCAGGTGAGCGGGCCGGGCTGGACGCTGACGGCCGTGGCCACGCCTGGCCACACATCGAACCACCTCTGCTTCGCGTTGGAGGAGAGCGGCGCGCTGTTCACCGGGGATCATGTGATGGGCTGGTCCACCAGCGTCGTCGTGCCGCCCGATGGCGACATGGCCGATTACATGGCCAGCCTGGACAAGCTGTATGCGCGCGAGGACCGCGTCTATTACCCGGCCCACGGCCCGGCGGTGGAAAAACCGCGCCAGCTGGTGCGCGGCATGGCCGGACACCGGCGCCAGCGCGAGCGGCAGATCCTGAAGCTGCTGGATGCCGAGGCGCGGCCGATCCGCGCGCTGGTGCCGGAAATGTACAAGGGCGTGGACGAACGGCTGTGGCCCGCCGCCGCGCAAAGCGTGCTGGCGCACCTGATCGATCTGGAACGGCAGGGCCGCGTGCAGCGTTCGGAGGATATATGGCAGACAATACGATAGAGCGGGAAGATCGCTCGCTCCGCACCGATCCCGCACCGCATGACGATCGCTCGCTCGCCCGCGTGCAGGGCGTGCCGTGGCTGATCGTCATACTGCTGCTGGCGGCGCTGGCTTTCGTTACGTGGAAGGCTTTCTTCGAACAGGAAGAGGGCGATCCAGTGGCAAGCGCCATGCTGGCCTTCGAAAAGCAGAACCAGCTCACGGTCTTCTCCAGCCGCTTCGAAGTGGTGGCCGAAAGCACCAATGAACGCGGCGTGCTGGGCGTGAACTTCCTGAAGGCGCGGCAGGCCATGATCGTGCCCGCCACGGTGGAATACCGCCTCGACCTGTCCAATGTCGGGCGCGACCGGATGCAATGGGACGCCGATAGCGAGACGCTCAACGTCGTCCTCCCGTCCATCAAGACCACCGTGCCCAATCTCGACGAGAAGAATGCGCGGCTGTTCACCGAAGGCAATTTCGTGACCGGCGGCGCTGCCGAGGCGCTGATCAAGAACAATTCCGCCGTGGCCGAGAAAAAGGCCAGCAACTTCGCCCGCAATCCGGAAATGCTGGACATGGCGCGCGCAGCGGCAAAGGATGCAATCCGCCAGAACCTGGCTATACCGCTCTCGGTCGCCGGGTATGGCGATGTCACAGTCAACGTCCGCTTCGATGGGGAACGCGTGCTAGAATGAGTGTTGAGACCAAACTTCCGACCGGCGCGGACCTGCGCGAAGAGATCGACCGCCTGCGCAAGGAGCGCAATGCGGTGATCCTGGCGCATTACTACCAGAAGCCCGAATTGCAGGACCTGGCCGATTTCGTGGGTGACAGCCTGGAACTGAGCAAGAAAGCCGCCGAGACGGACGCCGAGGTGATCGCCTTCTGCGGCGTGAAGTTCATGGCGGATACGGCCAAGATCCTCAGCCCCGAAAAGATCGTGGTGCTGCCGGACATGGATGCAGGGTGCAGCCTGGAAGACAGCTGCCCGCCTGACAAGTTCCGCGCCTTCCGCGAGAAGCACCCGGACCATATCGCGCTGACCTACATCAACTGCTCGACCGAGGTGAAGGCGCTGTCCGACGTGATCGTCACCAGCTCCAGCGCGGAGACGATCCTTTCGCAGATCCCCAAGGACCAGCCGATCATCTTCGGCCCGGATCGCCACCTTGGCGGCTATCTCAACCGCAAGTTCGACCGCGAGATGCTGCTATGGCCAGGCGTGTGCATCGTGCACGAAGCCTTCAGCGAGCGCGAGCTGCTGAAGCTGAAGGCCGAGCATCCCGAGGCGCCCATCGCCGCGCACCCGGAATGCCCGCCGCACATCATCGACCATGCGGACCACGTGGGCTCCACCAGCTCGATCCTGCAATTCGCCAAGACCTTCACCGGCGATACGCTGATCGTGGCGACCGAACCGCATATCATCCACCAGATGGAAAAGGCGCTGCCGGAAAAGACCTTCCTCGGCGCGCCGGGTGCGGACGGCAACTGCAACTGCAACATCTGCCCTTACATGGCGCTCAACACCATGGAGAAGCTCTACACCTGCCTGCGCGACCTGGAACCGCGCATCGAGATCGAGGAAGGCCTGCGCCTGAAGGCCAAGCATAGCCTCGACAAGATGCTGGAAATGGCCAGCGGCACCATCGGCAAGGGTGACCTGGGGCGGGCGTAAGCCGCCTTTCGAGCGACGAACATGACCGACATGATCATGAAGAAGGCCAACCCGATCAAGCGGTTGCGGGCCAAGGGCTTCAACCGCAAGCGCGGATGGAAATTCGCGGGCGCCGTGGCGGAGCGGCAGGATCATCCCACCTGGCCAGTCGATTTCTGGCTGTACAAATGGGTCGAGACCGGGACCAGCACCGAACTGCGCGATCCTATCCATGGGCATCGGCGCATGGTGCGCGTGTGGTTCGTGGAAGCGGACGGCGTGCGCCACGGCTTTGCGGCGGACGAATTGTCGAACGGCGTGTGGGGATTTTTCCTGCCAGCTTAGGCGCGGGTTATCGCTCCAGCCTTTCGGTCAGGATGTGCGGCGTCGCCATGCCGAAGGCGAGCGCGGCGGCCCACACCAGCGGCAGAATGCCGACAAGCACGAACGCTGCAATAGCGAGCGCGCCCAGCATGGCAGGGATCGCGGTCGGCGCGGCTGCCCGGATGACTTCGCTCCAGCCAAAACGGCGGGCCTGCGCGTGCTGCATGGGCCAGGCATGGCCCAAGAAGAAGGCGAGGCCCGTGGCGAGGACCGGGTGCAGCAGCGCGGTGGCGGCGACGCAGGCGATAAGCGACCAGCCATGCGGGCGCCTGCCCAGCGCGGCGATAGCCAGCACCAGTCCCGCGCCGCCTGCCACTGCCAGCACCAGCATCCACGGCTGCGGGATCGGCTGGCCCAGCAGGGCCGCGAAAATCTCTGCCGTGGCTTCACCTTGCCAAAGCGCGCTGCCGCCCACGGCGGTGAGCGCGTAGGCCCAGCGGGCAAGCCTGTCGCCGCCAGCCGAGTGCTGGAAGTGCCAGGCAGACAACAGCAGGAACAGCGTCAGTCCCGCCAGCGGCATTGCCAGGAACAGCGCTGCCACGGCCAGACCCGCCAGCACATAAGCGGCCGCATCGAGCAGGCGAAAGGCGCGCAGCGTGCCGGACTGGTGCTCCGCCGCGCCATGCGCGAAACCGGCGAGGAAGAAGCCGATGCCAAGCGCGATAGCAGCGCCTGTCCCGGCCAATTGCGCCAGTGCGGCCAGTGACAGCAGGCCGAACGACAAGGCGGCCCCGCGCCCGAAAGCACGGAGCCGCCTGTCATGATCGGCCGGAGCCGAGGCCAAGGATCAGTCCCCGCGCTGCGAAGCGACCTTGGCACCAAGCGGGCTGGTCTCCAGCGCCTCTGCTGCCGGGACGTAGCCTTCCAGCGCGCTGCGACGCAGCAGGTAACGCGACAGGATGATGCCGTAGATCAGCTTCGTGGAAATATCCGCGATGCTGAAGAGCAGCTGGCGCACCACCACGATATCGCCGGTGAAGCCCAGCTGCGGCAGGGCGTAAGCGATGGGATAGAGGCCCCAGGTCGCCAGGAAGTAATACCACAGGTTCTTGGGCCAGTTGACCAGCTGCGGCGGGGAATTGGCGATGGCTGCGGTGATCACGCCGCGCACTTCGATGATCAGCCAGACGAAGAAGATCGTGGAGATGACGCCCCAGATATTCAGGCGGCTGAAGTCACCCGTCTCGCCGAACTGTCCGTAAAGGCCGGTCCAGATCATCAGCACGGCCGGGATGGACATGCGGATCGCGCGCTTGTGCAAATCCGGTCGCGAAATCGCGAAAGCGATCGGCAGCTGTGTCAGCAGGATCGGGACGGTGATGGTCCAGTTGCCGTAGCGGAAGGCGTTGGTGAATATGCTTTCACCCTGCATCGGCACGTAGCTCGCGCCCACCAGAGTGTAGGCATCCTGCCAGGTGGTAAATTCGCGCAGCAGGCTGAGGCCGGCACTCGCCATGACGATGGCGGACATGATCGGCACGATGCGATAGCGCGGAGCCAGCTGCATGCTGGTCATCAAGAAATACAGGATGAAGGCGAAGTGCGCGCCGTAGCTGACCATCAGGATCAGCGATCCCATGGTGTACTGGCCGCTGGTGAGGGTCACGAGATTTTCGATATTGCCGACCGCATTTGCTGCGACCTCCGGACTGACAGGTAACTGCATGGCATTTTCCCAAGCGCGACCGTGTTGATCGGCCTGGTGCATGGTCGCCTGCATCCGCCGTTTGATGGCAACTAAAGATGCGCATGCACGTTTAGGTTCCCGATCCGACCATGATTTGAAGCAGGGAACAGGCCAGTGAAGGACGATATTTCAGGGCCTTACCTTGGGCGGCTGGGTTGGCTGGCGCACAGGATCTTCGCCAGCTATTGGCTGCTTCCCGCGGCCGGCGTGCTGCTGGCCTTACCGCTGGCGATCCTCGCAGTGACGCTGGACCGGCATGCCGGGACGGACTGGCTCTTGTCGAACGGGCTTAGCCCGGTCTCGACGGCGGATACGGCCAAGGACCTTGTCGGCGTCGCCATCGGTGTGAACGCGGCCTTCATCACGCTGTATTTCTCGCTGACACTGCTGGTGCTGACCGTGGCCAGCAGCAATCTGGGTGTGCGGCTGGTCGATCGCTGGCTGGACAAAGGGCTGGTGCGCGTATCGCTCGCCGGCCTCAGTTTCACGCTCGTCTTCTCGCTGGGCGCGATGGCGGCAATCGATGCGGACGCGCCGCTGTCCAGCCAGCCACTGGGCACGATCAGCGCGGTGATAGCCCTGCAGGCGCTCAACGTCGTGATGCTGACCGTGGCGCTCCACGATCTGGGCCGCACCGTGTTCATCGACCGGTCGATCCACCATCTTGGGCGCGAAGCGGCGCAAGGGCCGGTGGCCATCGCGGCGACAGATCCATTCCACGGCGACTGGTCGCTGGGAATTGCCGCCCCGCGCGAAGGGTATGTGGAAGGTAACAACCTGCATCATCTCAGCCGCCTGCTGGGCGAGGATGGCGGACGCGTGCGGATCTGCGCTGCGCCCGGCCAGCATGTGATGGAAGGCGAGCCGATCATGCTGCTGGAGCAGCGCCGCGACGATGAGCGCCAGTTGCTGAAAGTCCTGCCCATCGGAGACTTCCGCAGCGACGGCCAGGGCGCGGTCTTCCGGATCCGGCTGCTGGTGGAAATTGCTGCCCGCGCACTCTCCCCGGCAGTAAACGACTTCTACACCGCGATCGCTGCGGCGGACCGCATCGCCTCTGCCATGGCGGGCCAGTTCGGCAGCTGGGTCGATGAAGACATGATGCCGGCCTTCGCTGACGACCATCGCATAGAGCTTCCCGGACAGGATTTTCGCGGCTTGTTCGAGGATCCGCTCAACGCGTTTCGGCAGGCTGCCTGCCAGTATCCCTCCGTCACCATCCGCATGGTGGACAATTACCACCGCCTGATCGACCGCTGCGAAGGCGAAGGCCGCCCGGCGGGCCTGAGACGGTTCCTTGTGCAGATGGCGCAGGACCTTGCGGAACATGGCGAGGCCTCTGCGGGTTATGACTGCGACAGGGCGGATATTACGGCCGCCTTCAAGAAGATCGCCGGGCCGGAAGGCCGCAGAAGGGCCAACGCCGCATGATCGCATCCCTGCGCAATTTCTGGTTCAAGGCGCGCGCCAGTTACTGGTTCTGGCCTGCCCTGTTCTCACTGCTTGCGCTGGGGCTGGCCCTGACCACCGTCTGGCTGGACCGGACCGGGCAGGCTGCATTTCTGAACGATGTGGAATGGCTGCAACCTGCGCGGCCCGATGGTGCCAGCAACATGCTGACCGTGATCGCAGGATCGATGATCGGGGTCGCCTCGACGGTGTTCTCCATCACCATCGCTGCCGTCGCTTATGCCAGCGGCAATTACGGCCCGCGCCTGCTGACCAATTTCATGGAGAACCGCGGCAACCAGCTGTCGCTCGGCGTCTTCATCGCCACATTCGTCTTCGCCATCACCGTGCTGCGCTCCGTACGCGCGGAGGACGAGGCGGGCTTCCTTGAAACGCAAAGCAATGCGCTGCCCGGCTTCGTGCCGCAGCTGAGCCTGCTGACGGCTTATGTCCTGATGGGCATTTCCATCATGGTGCTGGTGTATTTCCTCAATCACGTGCCCAGCTCCATCCGCATCAACTCGGTGCTGGAAGGGATCGGGCGGCGGCTGATTGCTGACATCAAGGTGCTGTTCGATAGGCCAGCACGCGGCGAAGTCATGATGGAAGTGCCGGAAGGCCGCGCCGTCACGGCGACCGAGACGGGATATATCCAAGGCATCGACTACGAGCGCCTGCACCGCATTGCGGAAAAGGCTGGCGGCCACATCAAGCTGGCGGTCCGCACCGGTGATTTCGTGCATCCGCGCATGCCGCTGGTGCAATGGTCAGACGATGACGGCCTCGACGATCTGCACGATACGGAGGTGCGTAAGTGCATGACGCTGGGCGGAATGCGCACGCCCGCGCAGGACCTTCACTTCCTGATAGACGAGCTGGTGGAGATAGGCCTTCGCGCGCTCTCCCCAGGCATCAACGACCCCTTCACCGCGATCACCGTGCTGCATTGGCTGGGCGCCGCCACGGCGGAGCTTGGCCGCCGCAACCTCGACCGGGCGTTTGGCGACAATGACGATCCCGAGGAAGACCGGATCTCGCTGCTGTCGGACGATTACGCCCACTTCCTAAACCGCGGCCTTGGCACGATGCGCAGCGCGGTCGCGACCAGTCCGCCCGCGACGATGGTGATGTTCGACGTGCTATCCAACGCTTCGACCACGCTGAATGACGAGACGCGCCACGCGCTTCTGATCAAGGAAGGCGAGCAATTGGTCGCGCAGGCACGCGAACACCTGTCCGGGCCGGACCTGCATGGGGTTGAGGCACGCCACCAGTCCTTCCTGCAGGCGATGGACGCCTGAGCCAGACCTTCGCGGGCGGCTATTCCACCGGCAGGTCGAAGATCAGCGCTCGGGCATATTTTACCGGCGGGCTGCCATGGCTCAGCACGGCGTCGTGATATGTCCGCTCGTTGAAGTCCGCGCCCCAGCGCTGTTCCGCTTCCTGTCGCAGGGCCACATGCTCGGCATAGCCGGTGAAATAGCTGAGAAGCTGCACCGATGAGAGGTTGGCGCGGACCCATTTGCCCGCTGCCTCGCGCTCCTGCTGGAAGGCGCCGACCATCATCAGGTCCATCGCCTCAGCGCGCGTCATGCCCTGCGTGTGGATGCCGATATCCAGCAGCGTGTTGGCAATGGCGCGAAGGCGGAACTTCAGCCCGTTCAGGATGAACAGCCGCCCCTCGCGCGTTTCCATCCCGCCAAGATAATCGTGCTCTGCCATCACGCGCTCGGAATAGACCGCCCAGCCTTCGATGAAGGGCCCGCTGGACAGCACGGCGCGCAGCGTCCCGGGGAAGCGGTTCGCATGATCCAGCTGCAAATAATGGCCGGGCACGCCCTCGTGGATCGATAGCAGGTGGAGCATGGAGATGTTGTATTCGGACAGGAAGCTGGTCGCCTGTTCTTCCGTCCAGTCATCCGGCACAGGCGACATGGCGTAGAAGGCAGGCAAGCTGCGCTCCAGCGGGCCCGGCGCGTCGAGATAGGCCACCGAATTGCCCTGCTGGAATACCGGCATAGTGATGATTTCCACCGGCCCATCCGGCATGCGGACGAAGCCTTCCTTCTCAGTGAAGGCGGTGGCCTCCGCCAGCGTGCCGCGTGCCGCCTCTTCTAGGTTTCCGCGCTCCGGCCGGTCGGCATAGCTGATGGCGAGCGCGCACTGGATCGCCTCCTGCTGGCCTGGCACGTCGCATTCGGGGAAGGTGCGGGCGATAACCTCCATCTGGCCCCGCGCCTCGGTGTAAGCGGCGCGCGCGCGGCCTTGCAGTTCGGCCACGCTCATATCCGTCTGCAGGGCAAAGGCCATCTTGGTGGCGTAACGATCCGGGCCCAGCCGGAATTCGCCCTCTGCGCCCGGCACGACGACATCGTCCAGCCATGCCTGGTGCTCGGCCAGCGCCACCTTCAGCCCGGCCACCGCATCATCGAAGCGGGTGCGCGATACGCCCGTGGCGACGACTTCCGGCAGCAGCACGGTTTCCACCAGCATCGATATGCCGGCATTCTGCTTCGCCACCGTTTCCGCATGGACCTTCGGCACGCGGCTTACGTCGATCTGCTGGCGGGCCGCGGCCAGGAATGCGGGCAGCTTCTCCATGCGCTGAACGATGCTGTCGAACCGCTCCGGCCAGGGCGCGAAGTCGCGTGCCACCAGCGTGTAGATGGAGGAGGAGGCGATGGAATGGTAATATTGCGGGTTCCAGGCCCAAGCCTGCAGCTCGTCCTCGCTGAAGGCGGAATAGGCGAGCGAGTTTTCCAGCAGGCGGTAATCGACCTGGTTCTGGCGGCTGAGCTGCGCGAAATCGATGGCAGTCATGCGGCGGCGCAGCACGTCGAACGCGGCGCGCGCCTCCGCCCGCCCATCGGCCGAGATGTCGGGAAGCTCGCCGTCGAAGCGGTGGTCGCCCAGGCTGGTGGCATAGACCGGGTTGTAGCGCGCCAGCAGGTCCACATAGGTGCAGCCCAGCGCCTCGAACTGCGCATCCGCCGTCTCACCTGCGGGCTGGCAGTCCTTGTCCGCCGGTGTCGCAGCGATGGGGCGGCCCGTGTCCGCAAGCGGCGCGCAGGCCGCCAGCGCCATGGTGGTGGCAAGGAACATGGTGCGCATCTGGTCTTACTCCCCCTGTATGTCCGGTCAGGGGCTATCCGCGCTTGCCGGTTTTGTCGATGGCGCGCGCACGCGCGGCGTGCTGGACCGGGCAATCGCCAGCGCGGATCCCAGCAGCACCATGCCCGCTATGTCCAGCGGGACCAGCAGCTCCGCAAAGGCATACCAGCCCACCAGCGCCCCGATGGCAGGCTGTGTCAGCAGCGCGACGCCGATGGCCAGCGGGGAGAAGTGACGCAGCGAATAGACCAGCAGCCCCTGGCCGATCAGCTGGCTGGAAAGCGCCAGGATCACCACCGGCGTCCAGTTGCCCGGCCACACCGGCTCGCCCCGCACCAGCGCCAGCGGCAGCAGGACACATGCCGCTGCGATGCTGGACCAGGTCAGCAGCGCCCAGCCGCCCAGCGTCCCGCGCTTGTCCTGCAGGATCAGCAGGTATCCAGCGTAAAGCAGGCCCGCGAGCAGGCAGAACAGGTCGCCTGCAAGGTTGGTGGCGGAAATGTCCATCGACCGGCCCAGCAGGATCGCCGCCCCTGCCAGCGCGGCAAGGATGGCCAGCGCCTCCCTGCCCTGCGGCCATGTCTTCAGGGCGATGAAGGTCCATGCCATCAGCACCACGCTGCCCGCATTGCCGAACAGCGTGGCATTGGCCAGCCGCGTCATCTCTATGCCAATGTGCCAGCTGGCAAGGTCGAAAGCGAAGAAGGCACCGGCCGCCGCCAGTGCCAGCATCGTACCGCGGCCCAGCCCCGAAAGCTTCTGCCCGCTGCCCCTCGCCAGCAAGGCGAGGAATGGGATCGCCAAGAACAGCCGCCAGAATGCCGCGGACACCGGTCCGGTGTCTGCCAGCCGCACCAGCCAAGGGCCCATCGCCAGCGCCGCATTGCCTGCCAGCAGGGCCAGCAGCGGCAGCAGCGGCGCGGGCCCCGCGCTTTGGGTTGCTCTTTGCTCCATGCTTGCGCTTTAATGCTCCGGTAGCGATGTGTCGTGCACACATTGCGGCCACAGATAAAGGCGCGAGATTGATGGCATTACGATCCTGGCTATTCGTACCCGGCGACAGCGAGACGAAGCTCGGCAAGGTTGCGACCTGCGGGGCCGATGTCGTCATCGTCGACCTGGAAGATGCGGTTGCGCCGCACCGCAAGGCTGATGCCCGCCCCATGGCGCAGGCCTGGCTGGATGCGCACCGCCACCGCGTGGTTGCGGGCGGGATGAAGGAGCGCTGGGCCCGCATCAACGCGCTGGATACGCCGTACTGGCGCGAGGATTTGATTGCCGTGATGCCGGGCGCGCCCGATGGCATCATGGTCCCCAAGGCCGCCGGACCGGAGCAATTGCAGCAATTGTCCGCCGAGATTTACGAGCTGGAACAGCGCAACGGCATCCAGGTTAACACCACCCGCATCCTGCCGCTTGTGAGCGAAACGGCCCGCTCCGCGCTTGGCATCATCGCCTATCTGGAAAGCCCCCTGCCGCGCCTTGCGGGCTTGACGTGGGGCGCCGAAGACCTGTCCGCAGCCATCGGCGCCAGCCGCAAGCGGGACGAGCGCGGCGTCTGGACCGATGCCTTCCGCATGATCCGCGCGCAGGTGCTGCTGGCCGCGCATGCCCGCGACATCATGCCGATCGACACGCTGCATGCCGACTTCCGCGACGAAGCAGGGCTGGAGCGCGTGGCGCGCGAATCCTATGCCGATGGCTTTGCCGGCATGATGGCCATCCACCCGGCGCAGGTGCCGATCATCAACGCAGCCTTCAGCCCGACGGCGAAGCAACTCGAGCAGGCCCAGGCCATCGTCGATGCCTTCTCCGCCCAGCCCGATGCAGGGACGTTGCAGGTTGATGGCAAGATGGTGGACCAGCCGCACCTGGCGCAGGCGCGCCGGTTGTTGGAAAGCGAACGCTAGGCCTTACTCGGCGCCAGCCTCGCCTTCGGCTTCTTCGCCCTCATCGCTAGCCGAGTCCGAGCCGCCGCCGGAACGGCCCAGCAGGGGCGGCTGCGATTTCAGCTTCTCCAGCGCGATCATCTCGTCGCTGATCGTGCCTTCCACCACTTCGGCAGAGGCGGCCGCATCGCCGACCTCTTCAGGCGCATCGCCGCCGCAGGCAGCCAGCGCGAATGCAAGCGACGGGATTGCAGCAAGGCGAAGGGCGGTATTCAAAACGTCAGTCTCCGTCGGATAGCCGGGCGAGGAACGCGCCGAACCGCGCCTGCATTGCCCTATCCCACTCCTCCGGCGCAAGTGTGATACCCAGCCGCGAGAGGCTGGTGACGCCGAATTCGGATATGCCGCAGGGCACGATGCCATCGAAATGGGTCAGGTCCGGGTCCAGGTTGACCGAAAAGCCGTGCATGGTGACCCAGCGCCGCACGCGCACCCCGATGGCCCCGATCTTAGCCTCGCGCCCATCCGCATC
Source organism: Paraurantiacibacter namhicola (assembly GCF_001687545.1). Taxonomy (NCBI): domain Bacteria; kingdom Pseudomonadati; phylum Pseudomonadota; class Alphaproteobacteria; order Sphingomonadales; family Erythrobacteraceae; genus Paraurantiacibacter; species Paraurantiacibacter namhicola. The sequence goes on from NZ_CP016545.1 coordinate 2,495,307, forward strand.
GCGGCACCAGATGCCCACGCGGTCGCACACGGACCAGCTTTCCACGCCGAAATCGCCGAGCGTTTCGATCACCCAGTCTTCCAGCGCGTGGACAAACCGGCGCACGTCGCGCCCGTGCCGCGTCAGGTCCAGCAGGATGTAGCCCACGCGCTGCCCCGGGCCGTGATAGGTGTATTTGCCGCCGCGGCCCGTATCCACCACATCGAAGCGCGGATCGTTCAGGTCGGCCGGCTTCGCGCTCGTCCCGGCCGTGTAGACCGGCGGGTGCTCCAGCATCCATGCCAGCTCACCCGCAGTGCCTTCGCGGATTGCCGCATTGCGTGCCTCCTGCTCTGCCAGAGCCTCGCGATAAGGCACGGGCGCAGCGGAAACGCGCCATTCGATGCCGTCAAAGGAGTGGATGCCAGACATTGGGCGATTGCCTGCAACGCGAAGGGCGGTTTATCAAGCTGCATCCGAACGAGAGGGGTTCAACCGATGAAATTCGATATGGGTGCGGCCTGGCGCGATGCGACCACCATGATGGCCGGCAACAAAGAAGTCCTGCTGGTCGTGGCAGGCATCTTCTTCTTCCTGCCTGCGTTGGTGGTGGGCCTGATGGTCCCCAGCCTGACGGATATTTTGGGCAGCACGACCGATCCCGAAGCGATGCAGGAACAGCTTCTGGCACTCTATGCGGGCTATGGCTGGTTGTTCGTCCTAGCCGGTCTCGCACAGGTCGCCGGTTACATTGCACTGCTGGCTTTGCTGCGTGACGCGTCCCGTCCCACGGTGGGCGATGCCATCAAGGCAGGCCTGGTAGGCATGATCCCGGCCTTTGTCGGGTACATCCTGGCCTCTGTCCTCATCGGTCTCGTGCTGATGTTGCTCGTCGGCGCGGCTGCGCTGGCCGGTTCGACGGCGCTCACTGTGATCGTCAGCATTCTCGCATTGGTGATTGCGATCTACATGTATGTGAAGTTCTCGCTGCTGACGCCAGTCATCGCGCTGGAAGGCACTTACAACCCTATCAAGGCGCTGGCCCGCAGCTGGAAGCTGAGCAAGGGCAACTCCCTTCGCCTGTTCCTGTTCTACCTGCTGCTGTTCATCGTCTACTTCATCGTGGCGATGGTGGTGGGGCTGGTCGTGGGCCTGCTGGTCTTCGCGCTTGGCGATACGCTGGGTCTGACGATCAATGCGATCCTTTCCGGCCTTATCGGCGCCGGCTTCGCGATCATCTTCGTGTCGGTCCTGGCGGCGATCCACCGCCAGCTGGCAGGTCCGTCTGCCGGGGCGGTCAGCGAAACCTTCGAATAAGCTGGAAAGCCGGCAACATGAATACGGGCGCTGCGACTGCGGTCGCGGCGCCCGTTTCATGTCAGGATCGTCGCGGCGTCAGCCTGCGGGCTGCTTCCAGCCCCATGCCAGCAGGCACGGCGGGATGTTCCACCAGGTGAAACCGGTATCCACCCGCTCGAAATGCTGCGCCGTCAGGTCGCGTGCCGTGGTGGAGAACTGGTAAGTCAGGAACGCGCCGCCGGGCCGCGTGACACGGTATGTGGCGGCAGCGATATTCTCGCCCACGCCTTCCGGCAGGGTCGAGAACGGCAGGCCCGACAGCACGTAATCCGCATGATCCTCGCCCAACGCCTTCACGATCGCCTCCACATCCTCCGCACTGCCAAGCACGGCGTGGAAACGGCTGTCGCGGATCTCGCGCTGGAGGTAGTCGATGAACAGCGGGTTGGTGTCGATCACCACCAGCATCCCGTCGCGTCCCAGCCGGTCCAGGACAGGGCGGCAGAAAGTGCCCACGCCCGGCCCGTATTCCACGAAGACGCGGCAATTGTCCCAGTCGACCGGGGCCAGCATCTTGTCGATGGTGGAGCCCGATGAGGGGATAACGGAGCCGACCATTCGGGGATGCTCCAGGAACCCGCGGAAGAAAACTCCCGCTGGGCCAAGCGCGCGCTTGATGCGGCCCTTTATGGTCTTCGCCGGGTTGTCTCCTGCCAGGTCATGTCCGTTCATCTGCAGCTGCGATCCTTATTGGCGCCATGAGTGCGCATATGACTGGCGAGGGTTTCTGGCGGCCCTGTCACGCGGGGTCAGAGGATTTCCTCGACCGTTTCCTTCGGGCGGCACAGGCGAACGCCCTTGTCGGTTTCCACCAGCGGGCGATTAATCAGGATCGGCGAGGCCGCCATGGCATCCAGCACCGTATCCGCATCGGCATCCGGCAGGCCGCGCTCCTCCGCGTCGGTGCCTCGCAGGCGCAGGCCCTCGGCAGGGGTCATCCCGGCATCCGCGAACAATTGCGCCAGCTTGCCGCGCGAGGGCGGATTCTTGAGGTATTCGACCACCTCCACGTCCACGCCGTCACGCTCCTGCAGGATGGCCAGCGTGTTGCGCGAGGTTCCGCATTTCGGATTGTGCCAGATCGTGGCCTTCATGCCCTGCTCCGTAGGAAATGGTCTCGGCCGCGACACTAGGCGGAGATTTTTTTGCGGCAACCCTGCATTCTCTGTTGTCATTGCAAATCATTCGCAATAAGACTGCTCTTGCGAGTCATTCGCAGAATTATTCCGTTCCAGAATTTGACCAGTGTTGGGATCGTCCGTGTCAGCCTTCTCCAAGTCGCTTCGCGTCGCCGCGTTCACTACCGCAGCCTGCATCCCGCAAGTCGCCCTCGCCAATATCGAGGTGGACGCCGACCGCGATTATCTGCCGACCGAAATCGTCGTGACGGGGTCTTTGGACGGCTATTCCGAAGATGATGGTTCCACCGGGACCAAGACGCCGACCCCGCTGGTCGACGTGCCGCAGACCATCGCCGTTATCGGGCAGGACCAGATCGAGGACCAGAACCTGCGCCAGCTGGGCGAGGCGCTCCGCTATGTCCCCGGCATTTCCATCGAAACCGGCGAAGGACACCGCGATGCCGTGTTTATTCGTGGGCAGGAAACCACCGCCGATTTCTATATCGACGGCATCCGCGACGATGCGCAGTATTATCGCCCGCTCTACAACGTCGAACGGGTAGAGGTGCTGAAAGGCCCCAACGCGCTGATCTTCGGGCGCGGAGCGGGCGGCGGCGCCATCAACCGCGTGGCCAAGATCGCGGATCCCTACGGCCTGACCCTTGCCGGCAATGCCAGCGTGGACAGCTTCGGCGGCTTCGCCTTTGCGGCCGATGTCGGCACGCCGCTGGCCGAAGGCATCGGCCTGCGTCTCAATGCCACCTACGAACAGTTCGACGGGGCGCGCGACGTGTTCGAAGGCGAATTCTTCGGTATCGCCCCCACGCTGACAGCCGAATTCGGCGACACGCAGGTCAGCGCATTTTACGTGCATGACGAGGATGACCGCGTCACCGACCGCGGCCTGCCCTCGCTCGGCACCGGTCCGATCCAGGGCTATGACAAGACCTTCTTTGGCGATCCCGATTACAACCGCGCCACGGCCAACGTGGACATTGCGCGGCTACGGGTGGACCACAAACTGTCCGACGCGGTCAGCATCAACGGCACGCTGCAATATGCCGATTACGACAAGTATTACGGCAATATCGTGCCGACCGGCGCGACGGCCACCACCGTTACCCTGTCAGGATACGACAATTCCACCGACCGGCAGAACCTGATCGGGCAGGCGAACCTTGTCGCGGAATTCCAGACCGGCGAAGTCGGCCATACCTTGCTGCTGGGTGTGGAGGCGATGGGCCAGGAATCGATCGATGGCCGCAACCGCGTGCTGTTTGCAGGCGGGGCCACCAGCACAACCGTGCCGCTTGGCCGCACCATCAGCGTGCCCGCCTTCACCACCACCTTCCAGCGAGAGCGCAATTCGGACCTCACGACCCTGTCCTTCTACGCGCAGGAGCAGCTCGACTTCGGCCCGCTGCAGCTGATTGCGGGCGTACGCTACGACCGGTTCGAGCTCGACACTTTCGATGTCGGCTCCAGCACCGCCCTATCGCGCACCGACGAGAAGTGGAGCCCGCGCGTCGGCCTGGTGTTCGAGCCGCTGGAGCATGTCTCGCTTTACGCCAGCTATTCGCAGAGCTTTCTGCCGCAATCGGGCGACCAGTTCACCGTCCTGAGCAGCACGACCGCACTGCTGGAGCCGGAGAGCTTCGACAATTACGAGATCGGCGTGAAGTGGGCCCCGCGCCCCAACCTGCTGATCACCGGCGCCGCCTTCCGGCTCGACCGGTCCAATACGCAGGCCACCGATCCGCTCAATCCCGGCGCAGTCGTCCTGACCGGCGCGAGCCGCGTGCAGGGTATCGAACTGAGCGTGACGGGACGCCTGACCGACAATTTCGATATCAGCGGCGGTTACACGTATCTCGACGGCGAGGTGCGCGAAGATACGACCAGCGCGGTCGCGGGAACGCGGCTGGAACAGCTGCCCGAACACCAGGTTTCGCTTTGGGGTCGCTATAAGCTGACCGACCGGCTGGCGATCGGCACGGGCGTGATTCACCAGTCCTCCCAGCTCGTGCCCATCGGCGGCCCGGTTCGCCTGCCCGCCTATACCCGCGTCGACGCCGGCCTGTTCTACGACGCGACGGACACGATTGCGGTCCAGCTGAATGTCGAGAACCTGCTGGACGAAGATTACTATCCCGCCGCGCACGGGCCGAACAACATCCAGCCCGGCGATCCACTGAACGCCACGCTGACCGTCCGGATGAAGCTGTAACCGGCTGGCAGGCTCAATCGCCGGCGGGATCGCCTTCCGCCGCCGATCCATCACTCAGCGCAGGAACGGCGCGCGCCGCATCGCCGGGCTCGATACCCGGCGCTGGCGCGGCGCTGATCCGCTCGCGCCGCATGGATACGCGCCCTGCCCGCTGCACGGCCTTCACCAGCCGGGGATAGACCCCGCAGCGGCACAGATTGGGGATCGCTTCGGCAATATCCTCTTCCGAGGGTGAGGGACTCTTCCGGATCAGCGCCGCCGCAGCCATGGCGATACCGGGCGTGCAGAAACCGCACTGGATCGCCTGCTCCGCCACCAGCGCCTGCTGTACGGGGTGGGACCGGTCGTAGCTTAGCCCTTCGATGGTCACGATCTCGCGCCCTTCGGCTTCGGCGATGGTGACCAGGCAGCTGCGCAGCGCCTCGCCATCCACCAGCACCATGCAGGCGCCGCAATCGCCCACGCCGCAGCCATATTTCGTGCCCGTCAGGTTCGCCGCATCGCGCAGCGCATGCAGCAGCGGCGTCTGCGGATCGAGCGCGAACCGGATAGGCCGGCCGTTAACGGTCATGGCTGTCATGATGTGGCTGTATCGCGCAGCCGCAGCCTTTTCCAGCGGGCGCGCTTTTTGCGCTGCGGAGAAACCTTCCGGCACGGCGGCGCGTTGGTGGGCGATGGCGGACGAGGCAAGACTCACAACAGGCAGCATCAGCGGCCATCTGGTGAAGCAGACCGCGCCCATCATACTGGGCGTGGCGGCCATCATGTCCGTGGGCATCATCGATGCCTATTTTGTCGGCCAGCTGGGCGAAGAGCCGCTGGCCGCAATCAGCTTCATCTTCCCCGTCACCACCGCGCTATCCAGCCTTGGCGTGGGCATCATCGCGGGCGTCAGCTCCGTCGTCAGCCGCGCCCTGGGCGAAGGCGACACCGACAAGGCGAAGCGGCGCGGCAACCTGGGCGTTGTGCTGGGCCTGGCTGTGGGCCTGGTCGTGGCAGGCCTGCTTTACCTGCTTCGCGGCCCGCTGTTCGAACTGATGCAGGCGAATGAGGCAACTCTTCCGCTGATAGATAGTTACATGGTCATATACGCGCTGGGCTTCCCGCTGCTCGTGACCATGATGGGCATGAACGGCGTGCTGCGCGGACAGGGCGCAGCCAAGCGCGCGACCGCCATTTTGCTGAGTTTCTCCGTCGCCAACTGGATCCTGGATCCCCTGTTAATCAATGGCGGCTTCGGTATCGAGGGCATGGGGATCGCCGGCGCGGCCTGGGCGACTGTCATTGGCTGGGGCATCGGGCTCGCCGTGGCCTTCGGCTGCATGCAATCGAGCCAGATCCCCGTCGAGCCATCGCGCCTGAACAGCTGCAAGCTCGGCACGGCCAGCTGGTCGCTCGCCCGGGTTGCGGGGCCAGCGGCCTTCTCCAATTCGATCAATCCCATCGGCCTGTCGGTCCTGACCGCCTTCCTTGCCGCAGAGGGGCAGGACGCGGTGGCGGGCTATGGCGCGGGCGGCCGCCTGCAGACCTTCGCCGTCGTGCCGCTGCTGGCGCTGTCCAGCTCCATCGGCGCAATCGTGGGGCAGAACTGGGGCGCAGGACAGGAAGACCGGGCGCGCGCCGCACTGGTGCAGGCGGGATTATTCTGCATCGGCTACGGCCTGCTGGCCGGCCTTGCGCTGTTCATGTTCCGCGATTTCTTCGCCGGGATGTTCAGCGAGAGCGAGGCCGTGCGCGAACAGACCGCGCGCTATCTCGAGCTCGCCGTGTGGGGCTATGCCGGATACGGCGTGCTTATCGTCGTGAACGGCGCGCTCAACGCCATAGACCGCGCAACCACCGCGCTGCTGCTGAGCGGCGGGCGCGTGCTGCTGGTGATGGTCCCCTTCGCCGCACTGCTGCAGCCCACCATGGGCGCCGATGCGATCTACCTGGCGGAACTGGCCTGCAACATCGCGGGCGCGCTGGCGGCCTGTGCCATCCTGTATTTCCTGTTCAAGATGCGACCAAGCAATGTGTCGCAGGCGGCTGCGACGTGACCGCCTGCGCAATCGGAGAGACCCCATGACGACCCGCGGCAAGCTCGACAACCAGGACCTCTGGGTCACCGGAAACCTGATCGGCGGGGAGTGGATTTCGGCATCCGGGGATGCGCTTGAGGTGGACGATCCCTTCACGCTGGAGGTGATTGCCGAAGTCCCGAATTGCGGCGCGGAGGAGACCGGGCGCGCGATCGAAGCGGCTTCCGATGCCTTTCCCGGCTGGGCAGACCGTACCGCCAGCGAGCGCGGCGAAATCCTGCATGACTGGTACCGCCTGATCATGGAAAACCGCGACGACCTGGCGCGCATCATGGTGCTGGAAAACGGCAAGGCCTGGTCCGACGCCACAAGTGAGGTGGAATATGGCGCAGGCTTCCTGAAATTCTTCGCGCAGGAAGCCACCCGCATGCTGGGCGAGATCATCCCCGCCAACACGCCCGGACGCCGCCTGCTGGCCACGCGCGAACCGGTGGGCGTATGCGCCGCCATCACGCCGTGGAATTTCCCGCTGGCCATGCTGACCCGCAAGGTGGGCCCGGCGCTGGCTGCCGGATGCACCATGGTGGCAAAGCCCGCCGCAGCAACGCCGATCACCGCGCTCGCCTTCGCAAAGCTGGGCCAGAAGGCCGGTGTGCCGGACGGCGTGTTCAATATCGTGACTGGCGACGCGAAGGCGATCGGCGGGGCGATGACCGAGGCGTTCGCGGTTCGAAAGCTCAGCTTCACCGGCTCCACGGGTGTGGGCGTCAAGCTCTACGAGCAATGCGCTGCGACGATGAAGAAGACGAGCCTGGAGCTGGGCGGCAATGCCCCCTTCATCGTATTCGACGATGCCGATTTGGAAACCGCGGTCGAGTCCGCGAAGACCGCCAAGTTCCGCAACAGTGGCCAAACCTGCATCGCCGCCAACCGCTTCCTGGTGCAGGCCGGGATCCATGACGAATTCGTGGAGGCCTTCGGAAAGGTCGTGGGCGACATGCAGGCCGGTGACGGCTTCGAAGACAGCTCCGACATCGGCCCGCTGATCGACAAGGACGGCAAGGACAAGGTGGAAGAGCATCGCCAGAATGCGCTCGACAATGGCGCGCGCGTAGTGGCCGGCGGTGGATCCGGCGACGGGCGCATTGTCCACCCAACCCTGCTGGCGGACGTATCCCCCGACATGCAGATTTCGTGCGAGGAAACCTTCGGTCCGGTCGCCGCCGTCATGAAATTCGATACGGTGGACGAAGGTATCCGCCTGGCAAACGACACCGAATTCGGCCTTGCATCCTATTTTTGCTCCCGCAATCCTGCCACGATCGCGCGCGTCGGGCGGGAACTGGAATATGGCATGGTTGGCGTGAACACCGGGCTGATCTCGACCCCGCACGCCCCGTTTGGCGGGGTAAAGATGTCGGGTCTTGGCCGCGAAGGATCGCACCACGGCATAGAGGAATATCTGCACGTCAAATATCTGTGCGAAGCGGGCCTCGATAACTGAGCCGTTTCTCGCGCTGGACCGCATAGCGGCCAGTCGATAGGGCTGCGCCATGCGCGCGCTTTACGCATTCCTGCTCCTGGCCTGCCTGCTGGTGACGGCATGCAGCGACAATGATGCACGCGGCGACGCGCCCGTGATCCTGGCCGCCGCGAGTCTGCAGGAAGTGCTGGACGAAGCGGCAGATGCCTATGCCGCCGGGGGCAATCGCCGGCCCGTCCTCTCCTTTTCCGGCACGCCGTCCATCGCGCGGCAGGTGCTGGAAGGCAGCCCGGCAGACGCCGTGGTGCTGGCGGACACGCTGTGGATGGACCGGCTGGTCGAAGAAGGCCGCGTTACTGCGGGCGATGTCAGCGTGATTGCCGGCAACGGCCTGGTCCTGGTGGCTGCTCCCGACGAGGAGGGCCAGCTTGCGCCGCCATCGGACCTGCGCCCCTTCCTCGCCATCGCGGACCCCGACACCGTCCCTGCCGGCCGCTACGCCAAGGCGGCGCTGCAGGCTGCCGGCATGTGGCAGGTGGCGGAGGGCCGCATGGTGGTGACGGACAATGTGCGCAGCGTGCTGGCACTGGTGGAGCGCGGCGAGGTCCCGCTGGGCGTGGTCTATACAACGGACATGCTTGCCAGCGGCAAAGTGCGCGAGGTCATGGCTTTCCCGCCCGGCTCCCATCCCCCCATCCGCTATCCGGCGGCCATGATCGCGGGTTCGGACAACGCCGCAGCGCGCGGTTTCCTGGCCTTCCTTGCGTCCGCCGACGGGCAGGCCATCTTTGCCAAGCACGGTTTTGCGCCCGCGCCATGATGCTGAGCGGCGGTGAATGGGCGATCATCGGCCTGTCGTTGAAGGTGGCGATCGCCGCCGTCGCGGTGACGCTGCCCATCGCCTATGCCCTCGCGTGGCTGCTGGCGCGTAGGCAGTTTCGGGGCAAGCTGCTGCTGGATGCGGCGGTGCACCTGCCGCTGGTCGTCCCGCCCGTCGTCACGGGTTGGCTGCTGCTGGTGGCGTTCGGCCGCAATGGTCCCGTCGGGCGCGTGCTGGAGGACTGGTTCGGCGTGACGCTGGTGTTCAGCTGGACCGGCGCGGCGCTTGCCGCGGGCGTCATGGCCCTGCCGCTGATGGTCCGCGCCATGCGCCTGTCGATAGAGGCGGTGGACCGGCGGCTGGTCGATGCCGCGCGCACGCTCGGCTCCAGCCCGTGGGCGGCATTCCGCCGCATCACCCTACCGCTCAGCCTTCCGGGAATATTTGCGGGGATCATGCTGGGTTTTGCCCGCGCATTGGGGGAATTCGGCGCAACGATCACCTTTGCCGCCAATATCCCGGGACAGACCCGTACCCTGCCCCTGGCAATCTATACCGCGCTGCAATCGCCGGGCGGGGAAGCCATGGTCACGCGCCTCGCGCTGGTCAGCGTGGCGCTTTCAATCATTGCCATCGTCGCATCGGAATACCTCGTGCGCCGCGCATCGGGGGAGCGCGCGCATGCGCTTTGACTGCGATTTCAGCTTCTGTGTGGGTGAAGGCTCGCGCCGCCTCGTGCTGAAGAGCGACGCCCGGCTGGTGGCGCTGACTGGCCCCTCAGGCGTGGGCAAGACGACGGCGCTGCATTGCATCGCCGGACTTCGCCAGCCGCTCGGGGGGCATATCCGCATCGGAGGGCGCGCGCTGGACGGCCTTGCGCCCGAGCAGCGCCGCGCAGGCGTGGTATTCCAGGACCTGCGGCTGTTCGATCACATGAGCGTGGCCGCAAACCTCGCTTTCGGCGCGCGGCCCGAAGCTGGAGACGCCGCCAACCTTGCCGATATTTCCGATATGCTCGGCCTTGGCGGCCTGCTGGATCGATATCCGGCCAATCTGTCGGGCGGCGAGGCACGGCGTGTCGCACTGGCACGGGCCATCCTCTCGAACCCCGATTTCCTGCTGCTGGACGAGCCGATGTCATCGCTCGACGCAGCGCGGGCGGACAGGATCGCCGGGCTGATCGAGCGGCTGCGAGACGAGCTGGACATCCCCATCCTGCTGGTCAGCCATTCGGACAGCGAAGTCGCCCGGCTCGCCAGCGAAAGTGTCACGCTGTCCGCCAGCGGCGATATGACTGCCAGCTAGCGCGCATTGTGCGACCGGCACCGCGCGCCTAACCTCCCGAATCGATGAGCACGCTGCCCGAACCCCTGAATGACGATACGCCGGTGGATGCCCCGCAGGACCGGTATTTCAACCGCGAACTGAGCTGGCTGGCCTTCAACGACAGGGTGCTGGAAGAGGCCTGCAACGAGCATTACCCGCTTCTGGAGCGGCTGCGCTTCCTGTCGATCAGCGCCAACAATCTCGATGAGTTCATGATGATCCGCGTTGCTGGCCTGATCGGCATGGTGCAGCGCCGGATCGACACGCCCAGCATCGACGGACGCACGCCGAACCAGCAGCTGGCCGCCGTGCGCGAGGCGGTGGACGAGCTTTCCGAACGCCAACAGGCCGTGTGGCGCGGCCTGCACGAAATGCTGGATGCGGCCGGCATCCATGTTGCCGACGAAAGCTATATGGACAAGCAGGGCGTCGCCTGGGCGAAGGAGTATTTCGTCGAGGAGATCATGCCGATCCTCACGCCGCAGGCGATCGATCCGGCCCATCCCTTCCCCTTCGTGCAGAACGAAGGACTGGGCGTGCTATTCAACCTGACGCGCGAGCGCGACGGCGGACAGGTGATCGAGATGGTGCTGATCCCACCTGCCCTGCCGCGCTTCGTGCGCATGCCGGGTGAGACTGCGGTCTACCTCCCCATCGAAACGCTGGTGTGCCGCCACGCGGACCGGCTGTTTCCGGGCTTCAAGGTGGAGGGCGATGGCGCGTTCCGCATCCTGCGCGACAGCGATATCGAGATCGAGGAAGAGGCCGAGGACCTAGTCCGGACATTCCGCAGCGCGATCCAGCGGAGGCGCCGCGGGCAGGTCATCCAGCTGGAAATCCAGGACGATTGCGATCCGGTGGCGGAGGCGCTGCTGCGCGACCAGCTGGAAATCCACGAAGCCAATGTGGTGAAGACCGGCGGCCTGATCGGCATGTCCGACCTCGAGCAGGTGGTGGAGGAAGACAGGCCCGAAATGAAGTTCGAGGCTTATTCACCGCGCTATCCCGAACGCATCATGGAGCATGACGGCGATTGCTTTGCCGCGATCCGCGAAAAGGACATCGTGATCCACCACCCCTACGAAAGTTTCGAGGTGGTGGTGGACTTCATCCGGCAGGCCGCTGCCGATCCGGACGTGGTGGCCATCAAGCAGACGCTGTACCGCGCGGGCAACCAGTCCGCCATCATCAGCGCCCTGATCGCCGCGGCCGAGGCCGGCAAGTCCGTCACCGCGGTGGTCGAGATCAAGGCGCGCTTCGACGAGGAGCAGAACCTGATGTGGGCCGGCAAGCTGGAACGCGCCGGCGTGCAGGTGATCTACGGCTTCGTGGACTGGAAGACCCACGCCAAGGTTGCGCTGGTGATCCGCCGCGAGGAGAGCGAATACCGCACCTATTGCCACTTCGGCACCGGCAATTATCACCCGGTCACAACCAAGATCTACACCGATCTCAGCTTCTTCACCGCCGACCCGAAGATGGGCCGCGACGGCGCGCGCCTGTTCAACTTCATCACCGGCTACGTCGAACCGCGCAAGGTGAAGCACCTGGCCATCTCGCCTCTGAACCTGCGCGAGGAACTGGTGAGCCTGATCGACACGGAAATCGCAAATGCGCAGGCAGGGAAGCCGTCCGGCATCTGGCTGAAAATGAACCAGCTGACCGATGATGGCATGATCGAGAAGCTGTACGAGGCCAGCAATGCCGGTGTGGAAGTGCAGGTGGTGTGCCGCGGCATCTGCTCCCTGCGGCCGGGCGTGCCCGGCATGTCCGAGAACATCCAGGTCAAGTCGATCATCGGCCGTTTCCTGGAACACAGCCGAGTCTTCGCCTTTGCCAATGGCGAGCGCCTGCCGAATGCAAAGGCAAAGGTCTTTATCGCCAGCGCGGACTGGATGAGCCGCAACCTCAATCGCCGGGTGGAAGTGCTGGTCCCGATCCGCAACCGCACGGTCCACCGCCAGATGCTGGAACAGGTTCTGCTGGCCAACCTCCTGGACACCGAACAGAGCTGGGCGCTGCATCCGGACGGGTCCTATTCCCGCCTGCCAGCGGGCGACAAGCCTTTCAATTGCCACCAATATTTCATGACGAACCCATCACTTTCCGGCCGCGGGGGTTCGCTGGAAGCAGGCCGCGTGCCGACGCTTTCACTGCGCAAAGGGGCTGTATGACCAATCGATCCGGTTCGCGGACCGACCGCTTCGACGACCGTCCGGACAGGGCCGTCATCGACATCGGATCCAACACCGTCCGCATGGTGCTGTTCACCGGATCGCAGCGCTGCCCGGAGCAATGGCTGAACGAAAAGGTGAGCGCGCGGCTGGGCAGCGAACTGTCCGAAACCGGCTGCATGCCGGAAGACCGGATGGACATGGCGATTGCGGAGCTGCGCCGATACGTCCGCCTGCTGGACGATTTGGGTATCTCCGATGTCACCACGGTCGCAACAGCGGCTCCGCGCGAAGCCGAGAACGGAGAGGATTTCCTGGACCGGGTGCGCGAGCTGGGGCTGGCACCGCGTGTGCTGACTGGCGAGGAAGAAGGCCGCGCCTCCGCCCATGGTGTGCTGTCTGCCTTCCCCCATGCCTCCGGCGTGGTGGCGGACCTTGGCGGCGGCAGCCTGGAACTGGTGCGTGTCGATGACGGCGAAGTGGGCGAAGCAGTCAGCCTGCCTCTGGGCACCCTGCGCCTGGCACGCCTGCGCGAAAGCGAAGCGGGGCTGAAGGCGTCGGTCGACGCCATGCTGGCGGAGGCGGGCTATTCGGGCGAGGAGAACCGCACGCTTTACCTGGTCGGCGGTACATGGCGCGCGATGGCCCATTTCGCGCTAAAAACCTTTCGCTTCCCGCTGACCGATCCGCACGGCGTTGCCCTGCCGGCAAAAGAGGCGATGGTGCTGGCCAAGAAAGTCTCGCGCATGGATTCAGGCGAGCTTGCCAGCCTGTCCGCGATCACATCGACGCGCGCGGAAGCGATGCCGGATGCAGCCATCCTTTTGCGGCGACTGCTGAAGGCCATCGGACCGAACAAGCTGGTCTTTTCCAGTTGGGGCCTGCGCGAAGGGCTGCTTTACGAGAGGCTGGGCCGCGCGGACATGGTGCAGGATCCGCTGGTCTCGAGCGCCGACCGGTACTCGGCGCGGCGCGGCGTCGGGGCGAGCAAGGCAGTGCTGATCGCTGCGTGGACGGCAGACGCCGTGGGACATTTCGCCAAGATACCGGGCGGCGAGCGCCTGCGCCTGGCGGCCGCCATGCTTGCGCTGGCGACCGCGCGGCTGGAGCCGAACCTGCGCGCCCGGCATGCTTATGACTGGGCAATCGACAAGCGCTGGATCGGGCTCGACCCGTCGGGCCGCGCGCAGCTGGCAGCTGCCCTGCTGGCAGCATGCGGTGAGACCTCGTGGCCGGAGCAGCTGGACGCACTGGCCTCGCAGGAGGACCTGAAGGAAGCCGCCGCATGGGGCCTTGCCATCCGCCTGTGCCGCAAGGTCGGCGCGGGTACGCGGCAGTCGCTGCTTGGCACCAAGCTGGTCTGCGAACCCGATATCGTCCGCCTTCGCTTCGATCCGGCGCTTGCCATGCTGGCGACCCCGCAGATCGAGGGCGAACTGAAGGCGCTGGCGAAATGGCTGGGCCGCGATTGGGAAATGACAACCTCAGCCGAATAGGGCGGCAACCTCACCACTTCTGCATCGCCGCAAAGCAAAAGGGCCCCCGCATCGCTGCGGAGGCCCTTTCTTTATGCAGTATCCTGCCGCGTCAGAAGTCAAAGCGGACGAGGAAGCTGAAGCGGCGATCGTTCCGGTAAGCGGAGCGGATCACCCGCGTGCCGTCGAAATCGATGACCGAGCTGGTCTGCGTCACTTCGTCGAGCAGGTTCACGCCCTGGACGCCGACCTTGATGTTGTCGGTGACGTCATAGAAGATCGACGCGTCCAGCTGGCCCGTGGCTTCACCGTAGATCGGCGAGAACGGGAAGATCACGTCGCGCGGCGTCTGCAGGAACTCGCTGCGCCAGTTATACGCGGCACGGGCAGAGAAGCCGTACTTTTCGTAGAACAGCACGGCGTTGACCGTGTGCTTGGAGATGCCCGGCTGGGGCAGGTCGCCAAACACGTCGCCGGAACTGGCGAAGTCCTTCGAGTCCACATAGGTGTAGGTCAGCTGCGTGCCGAGGCCGCTCAGCGGGCCGGGGAGGAAGTCCCAGGCATGCTGGTAAGCGACTTCAACGCCGCGCAGCTTGGCCTCGCCGAAGTTAATCGGGCCGTTGACCTCGACTTCGGTGGTCGCACCGCTGGGGCTGGTGAATGTCCGCACCGAAGGACCGAAACCGAACAGGTTCGAGAAGTCCTTCTGGAACAACGCCATGGTCAGCGAGCCGACGTCAGCGAAATACCATTCCGCCGAGAAGTCGTAATTCCAGGCTTCGACCGGGCGGAGCAGGCGGTTGCCGGTGAAGATCTGGAACAGCGGACCGTCGGCCAGGCCGCCGGCCTGCGCCAGGTCGACCGTGTTGTCCGAGATGGAGCCGCCGGTGCGGAAGGACGAAAGGTCCGGCCGCGAGATGCCCTTGGAAACTGCCACGCGGAACAGGATGCCGTTGCCGATATCCAGTTTGGCGTTGAAGCTGGGCAGCCAGTTGGAGAACTCGATCGTCTCGTCATCGTTCAGGTTTTCGCCGGTAAAGACCGCCGCATATTCCTGAAGCCTGTTGGCCGGCAGCGAGCAGAAGCCCGGGACAGCCGGGTTATTCGGCTGGTTCGCGAAGGGCACGCAGTACGCCTGCAATTCTGCAGCCGTATATTGTCCGTCACTGTTGGCATCCACGTTGGGATCGATCGTCGGGAAGGTGATTTCGCCTTCGCTATCGATATCGGTCTGCACATAGCGCACGCCGATGTTACCCGTAAGCTCCCAGCCGTTGTTGAAGTAATGGCCGAAGTCCATGCGGGCATAGAGCGCAGTCGTGTTCTCATCCACGTCGGAGATTTCGCCGGGCAGGTAAGATGTGCCGGGGACCAGGCCCTGACGATTGTAGACCGGGCCCCAGATGTTGGAATCGACAGCCGGCGCGAAGGTGGAGATCGCGTTGGCGCGGCCTTCCACGGTGCCGTTGAAGTATTCCTCGATCAGGTTGTCGCCGCCAAAGAAGTATGCCGAACCGTCGCCATAGGGAACGGGGGCAGCACCACGCTGGAAGTTGTCGCCGAACGGGTTGTAGAGGTTCGCCGAGCCCGGGAAATCAAAGATGTACGCGCCGCCGCAACCGAAGGCCTGCGGATCGCCGCAGTTCCAGTTGCCATTACGCCGACCCCATTCCGCACTGAGGTTACCCCAGTTCGCGAAGTTCTGGCTGCGCGTTACGCGGTTGCGGTCACCCCAGCGGGCACCGAAACGGGCCTTGCGGAAGAAACCTTCATCGCTGACATCGTATTCGGCATCGAAACGTAGGCTGGTGAGGCTGCCTTCATTGCGAACCTGGTTGTCGATCAGGAACCAGTAAAGCGTACGCGCCGGATCGTTGAAGTAGTTGGGCGTGCCAACGCTGCTGGACGGCAGGAATTCGATCTGCGGCGTATCGCCGGTGTTGTCGATCCGCACGTCGCCGAAGCTCTTGGTCACGGCAATCACACCGTTTTCCTGGCGGTCGGACGAAATGTGCTGCGCTTCGAAGTTGAACCGCAGGCGGTCCGTCACAGCCAGGTCGACATCGATGGAGATATCGTCCGTGCGGGCTTGGTCTTCCCGCTGGAAGCGCAGGAATTCGATCGGGATGCCCGGGCCGATGTTGTTGGTCAGCGTACCGGTCTGGAAGACACCGTTCGAATCGAAGGTCAGGTTCGAACCAGCGGCCGGAACGGCGAAGAACACTTCATCGTTCACCAGCGCAAGCGCAGCAAACTCATTCAGCTTGCCATCGACTTCGGCCTGCAGATATTCGATCGTGACGAGCGCCGCGCCGTCAGTGCTTTCCCACTGCAGCACGCCGGAGAATGCCTTACGGTCACGCTCCAGGTTCGTGGTGCGCACACCGCCGCCCTTCGGGACGATGACGGAATTGGCCGGCGGGAAGTTGCTGGCGTTGAAGTTCGGGTTGCCGGAATAACCGCCCGAACCGACATTGACGACGCGCAGGCAGCCCGCGGTCAGCGATGCGTCGCGGTAGCACGGGTCAGTCAGCTGCGAGGCATCGGTCCGCGTGACCAGTTCCTGCTGCGCATAACCGATCTGAACGCCGAAACGGCCCACGGGGGTTTCGCCGCTGTAGGACAGGAGCGTGGAGAAGCCGGGCGACCATTCTTCCGCGAGGTCGCCGACATTGTACTCAAACGTACCGGCAATCTTGAAACCGTCCGTATCGAGCGGCTTGCGGGTGACGAGGTTGACCGTACCGGAGATACCGCCGTCGATCATGTCGGCCGTGGTGTTCTTGTACACCTCGACGCGGCCGAGAAGTTCGGGCGACACGTCGTTGAAGGAAAGCGAGCGGCCGCCGTTTGCGGAGAAGATATCGCGGCCGTTCAGCTCGGAACGCACGAAGGCGAGGCCGCGGATGATGACGCCGGAGCCTTCGACCGAGAAACGGTCGGGGTCGTCGCGCTGCTCGAAACGGGAGATGTTGACGCCGGGAACGCGCTGCAGGGCTTCTGCGACGGAGCGGTCGGGCAGAGCGCCGATGTCTTCCGCGCTGATGACGTCGACCACGGTGTCCGCGTCGCGCTTCACATCCTGCGCCGTGTTGAGCGAGGCGCGGAAGCCGGTGACGATGATGACGTTGTCGTCGTCTTCCACGCTTTCCGGCGTACCGGCGGGGAATTCCTGGTCTTCACTGACGTCCTGCGCGAACGCGGCGGGCGAGAGCGCCAGCGAAAGGGCCAGGCCCGACACCGTGGCCAGCGCACCTGCGCGGCCGGAACGCGAATCGCTCTTTTTCCTGAAATTCATCAAACTTCCTCCCAATTGCAGGCGCAGTTCACCCACACTTCTGAGTGTCCGTTACCCATCATTGTGAACGCTCACAAGGCAAAAAATGAGCGTTCACAATTGCGCATTTGCAGCGTAGGAAAAGTGCAACACTTCCGCCGCGGCGCGGTTCAATCGGAACGGACAGGGCAATCCATGGCAATCGAGAAGATCGTAATCGTCGGCGGTGGCACGGCCGGCTGGATGGCCGCTGCGGCCCTCTCGCGCCTGATCGAAGGCAGTTCGCTCAGCGTCACGCTGATCGAATCCGAACAGATCGGGACGGTCGGCGTGGGAGAGGCCACAATCCCGCCCTTCGTCGACTTCAACCGCCAGCTGGAGATCGACGAGCGCGAGCTGCTGTCGATGATCAACGGCACGTTCAAGCTGGGCATCCAGTTCGTGAACTGGGGCCAGGTGGGTGACAGCTACATCCACCCCTTCGGCGATTACGGCTACCAGATCGACGGCGTACCCTTCCATCACCTGTGGCACCGGATGCAGGCGCTGGGCGACAAGCGCCCGATCCAGGTCTTCAATGCCGAGACCATGGCCGCGTTCTTCGGCAAGTTCGCGCCCACGCCGGAGAACCAGCTTGAAGACCTGCCGCCGGTCAACTTTGCCTATCACATCGATGCCGGCGCCTACGCCCGCTTCCTGCGCCGCTATGCCGAGAAGCGCGGTGCCGTCCGGCTGGAAGGCCGCATCGAGGATACCGCACTCGACGCCGAGACCGGCTTCGTCACCTCCGTCACCATGGATAATGGCGAGACCGTGGAAGGCGATTTCTTCGTCGACTGTTCAGGCTTCCGCGGCCTGCTGATCGAGCAGGCGCTGGAGACGGGATACGAGGACTGGTCCCACTGGCTGCCTTGCGACCGCGCCGTGGCCCTGCCCTGCAACCGCGACGATGGCAGCCCGCCTGCCCCCTTCACCCGCGCCACGGCCCATTCCGCCGGCTGGCAATGGCAGGTCCCGCTGCAGCACCGCAACGGCAATGGCCATGTCTATTGCAGCACCCACATGGGCGATGACGAAGCGCATGCGATCCTGACTTCGAACCTTGCGGGCAAACCGACGGCGGACCCGAATTTCCTCCGCTTCACCACCGGGCGGCGCAAGAAGTTCTGGAACAAGAATGTCGTGGCCCTGGGGCTGGCCGGTGGCTTCATGGAGCCGCTGGAGTCCACCTCCATCCACCTGATCAACACCGGGGTGACCAAGCTGATGGCGCTGCTGTCACTCAGCGGCGTCACGCAGGCACAGGAAGACGCCTTCAACCGGCTTACGGGCAAGGAATACGACCGGATCCGCGATTTCCTGATCCTGCATTACCACCGCACGGACCGGACCGATTCCGATTTCTGGAATTACGTGCGCACGATGGATGTGCCGGACACGCTGAAAGAGAAGATGAGCCTGTTCCAATCCATGGGTCAGGTCTTCCGCGAGGATGACGAGCTGTTCACGCAGACCAGCTGGGCCGCGGTGATGCTGGGCCAGGGGCTGAAGATGCAGGGCCACAGCGCCACCGCAGACGCGCTGGACCTCAACGCACTGAAGCCCGAGATCGATGGCATCGAGCAGTCCATCCGCTTTCTGGTGCAGAACATGCCCGCGCACGGCGAGTTCCTGGCGCGTTACTGCCCGGCATCCGCCGCTGCGTGACCTGATCTTTGGGAAGTGGTGCCGCTTAGAGGATTCGAACCTCTGACCCCATCATTACGAATGATGTGCTCTACCAACTGAGCTAAAGCGGCGCCCGTGAGGCCCGTTATCGCGTGCGGTGGCCGCTTGCAATTGCCGGACTTCAAAAAATGGAGGCCCGAGCCGGAATCGAACCGGCGTGCAAGGATTTGCAGTCCTCTGCGTAACCACTCCGCCATCGGGCCTCACCCTGCCTGACGACAGGAAGTGCGCCCCTAGCGAATGCGGGAATGGAGGGCAACGCGATTCTTGCCGCGCCATGGCGGGCCAGGCGATCAGCCCGCGTCGGAGCTGGCCGGCTGGAGCCCCTGGGTGCGAAGATAGGCATCCAGCCTGTCCTCGCCGGACCTGCTGCCATGTGCCGCATCCCGCAGCATGAAGGGACCGTGAGCGCCGGGCTCCAGCCGGTAACCCCCGCGCGGATCTGTAACCACGATGCCGCTGCAGTCATTGGCGGCCAGCTTCGATCGCAGGCGGGCCACGTGGACTTCCACGCTGTTCGTTTCCGGAATGTGGTTGAGCCGCCAGACATCGCGCAGCAATTGCTCGCGAGTCACCGGCTCCCCCGGATCATCGGCCAGCCGCCACAATACGCCGAATTCGCGGGGGTGGAGCCTCAGCCAGTTGGCTCCCGATCGCGCGTCGCGGTGGAACAGGTCCAGCGTGAGCGGCCCGATTTCGCGCCAGCGCGGCAGCATGTCGAACATGTCCGCCACGCGCGCGGCGCGTACGGCAAGTTCGCTCGATCCGGTGGCGGCAGGCAGCGCCTCGGCGCAGCCCAACTTGATCAGCGCGGCGCGCGTTGCCGGTTCTTCCGCGCCCAGCATGATCATG
The DNA here is from genome assembly GCF_001687545.1 of Paraurantiacibacter namhicola. NCBI lineage: Bacteria > Pseudomonadati > Pseudomonadota > Alphaproteobacteria > Sphingomonadales > Erythrobacteraceae > Paraurantiacibacter > Paraurantiacibacter namhicola. Next base: position 2,515,149 of record NZ_CP016545.1, read on the forward strand.
CGCCAGGCCGGCTGGTCCGCTTCGGCGATGGCGATGCCTTCGGACGCGGCAAGCGGGCGCAGGTCGCACAGCAGGACATGCTTGCAGGTGGCGCGCGCGCCGTGATGGCCGCGGCACAATTGCCAGCCATGCGACCGCAAATCCCATTCAGGAGGCGGATCGGCCGGCCGGCCAATCCATCCAAACCATCTCAAAACGTCACTCCGCCCCGCTGCAGGCTGCAAAGGACCAGCCTTGGCGCAGGGATGCAAGCTGGCAATCACCCTGATGGTCGATTGCGGGACGGTTACAAGGACTTACCTTCGCGCGGGCAAAGCCGCAGCCAGGCTGGATATGCTGCCTATTCCGCGCCGCCCGGGCCGGACAGGAACCGCTTGATGTTACGTGCAGCCTGGCGAAGGCGCTGCTCGTTTTCCACCATGGCAATGCGCACATGTCCCTCGCCGCGCTCGCCAAAGCCGACGCCCGCAGCAACGGCAACGCCCGCTTCGGTCAGCAGCCGTTTGGAGAACTCCAGGCTGCCCATATGCGCCATCTGTTCGGGCAGCGGGGCCCAGGTGAACATGGATGCGGCGGGCAGCGGGATCGGCCAGCCAGCGCGGGTGAAGCTTTCCACCATCACGTCGCGCCGTTTCTGGTAGAGGTCGCGGTTGCGCTGCACCACGTCCTCCGGCCCGTTGAGCGCGGCGCAGGCGGCGGCCTGGATGGGCGTAAAGGCGCCGTAGTCCAGATAGCTCTTCACCCGCGTCAGCGCGGCGACCATCCGCCGGTTGCCGACACAGAAACCCATGCGCCATCCGGCCATGGAGAAGGTCTTGGACAGGCTGGTAAACTCCACCGCCACGTCCTTCGCGCCCTTCACCTGCAGGATGGAGGGCGTCGGCTTCCCGTCGAAATACAGTTCCGAATAGGCGAGGTCGGACAGCACCATCACCTTGTTGTCGCGCGCCCAGTCCACCAGCCGTTCGTAGAATGCCAGGTCCACCACTTCGGCCGTGGGGTTGGACGGGTAATTCACGATCAGCACGGTGGGGCGCGGCACGGTGTAGGCCATGGCCGCTTCCAGCGCGCGCCAGTAGTCCTCGTTCGGGGTGACCGGCACGGAGCGGATCGTCGCGCCCGCCACGATGAAACCGAAGGTGTGGATCGGGTAGGACGGGTTCGGCGCCAGCACCACATCCCCCGGCGCGCTGATCGCGGTGGCCAGGCTGGCCAGGCCTTCCTTCGAACCCATGGTGACGACAACCTCGCCGTCCGGGTCCAGGTCGACGCCGAAGCGCCGCGCGTAATAATCGGCCTGCGCCTTGCGCAGCCCCGGTATGCCGCGCGACTGGGAATAGCCGTGCGCATTTGGCTTTCGTGCCACCTCGCACAATTTGTCGATCACATAATCGGGCGGCGGCAGGTCGGGATTGCCCATGCCAAGGTCGATGATGTCCTGCCCCGCCTGCCGTGCAGCATGCCGCATCGCGTTCACTTCCGCGATCACATACGGCGGCAGGCGCTTCATGCGGTAGAATTCTTCGTCCATGTCCCTCGGCCAATCACAGCAGGTTCGCGGCCGTTACTGCCGGTTTCCTTTGGTCCGCGCAATGCGCGCTGGAAGCAGCGGCAACAAAATGGTCCTGACAATTTCTTCGCATGCGCTAAGCTGCGGCCATGGCAAAGCAGGATGACAGCTCGCAAGACGTGGCCAATATCTTCACGGAGATGCTGCGGATCCAGGGGGAAGTGGCGCGGCAGGCCTTCGGCACCGCGCTGCCCGGCTATGACGGGCTGGTCCCCGACCAGGAGCAGATCGACGAATGGGGCAAATCCACGCTGCGCATCCAGAAGATGTGGCTCGATGCGGGCGGGCGGGAAGATGACAGCCCCCTGCCCCTGATGGCGGACCCCGCCAGCTGGTTCGACACTATGCAGAAGCTGGCACAGGCGAATCCGCTGCTCGATCCCGATCGCCAGCAGGCCATGATGGCCGAAGGGCTGGAGCTTTGGGAGCGGGTGCTGGGCGGATACGGCATCGGCCCCAAGGCTGGCGGCGAGGAACCCTCCGAACTGCCGCGCAAGGATCGCCGCTTTGCCGATCCCGCCTGGCGCGAGCAGCCTGTCTATGCCCTGATGCACCAGACTTACCTGCTGCTGGCAGAGCGCATCCAGCAGGCGGTGGACGGCCTGCAGGGCATGGAAGAGGAAGAGCGTGAGCAGCTGCGCTTCGCCACCCGGTCCGTGCTGGAGGCGATGAGCCCGGCCAATTTCCCGCTGACCAACCCTGTGGTGCTGGAACGCACGCTGGACACGCAGGGCCGCAACCTTGTGACGGGGATGGAGCGGCTGGCGGGCGACATCGAGCGCGGCCAGCTGACCCATACGGATTCCAGCGCCTTCACGCTTGGCAAGAACATCGCGGTGACGCCCGGCAAGGTTGTGCACGAGACGCCGATGTACCAGCTGATCCAGTATTCGCCGGCGACGGACGAGGTGTACCAGACGCCGCTGGTGATCTTCCCGCCATGGATCAACCGCTTCTACATCCTGGACCTGAACCCCAAGAAAAGCTTCGTGCGCTGGGCGGTCGAGCAGGGGCTGACCGTCTTCATGGTCAGTTGGAAGAGCGCCGACGAGAGCATGGCGGATGTCGAGTGGGACGATTACATCCGCGCCCAGATCGATGCGATCGACCATGTCCGCGCGCGCCTGAAAGTGCCCGCCGTCCACACCATCGGCTATTGCGTCGCGGGCACGACGCTGGCGGCGACGCTGGCGATCCTGGCGCGGCGCGGCGAGGCGGACAAGGTCGCCAGCGCCACCTTCTTCACCGCGCAGGTCGATTTCGAGCAGGCGGGCGAGCTGAAGCACTTTGTCGACGATACGAAGCTGGAAATGATCCGGCAGGCCAGCCAGGGCGGATACCTTGACGGACGCTACATGGCCGCCACCTTCAACCTGCTGCGCGGGTCGGACCTGATCTGGAACACGATGGTGCAGCATTACCTGCTTGGCGAGGATTATCCCGCCTTCGACCTGCTGCACTGGAACGGGGATGTCACCAACCTGCCCGCCAAGTGGCACAGCCAGTACCTGCGCGATTTGTATCGCGACAACCGGCTGGTCGTGCCCGACGCGCTGGTGGCGGATGGCACCAGCATCGACCTCAACCTGATCGAGACCCCAGCCTATGTGCAGGCTGGCCGCGAGGACCACATCGCCCCGCCGGAAAGCGTGTGGAAGCTGGGCCAGGTGCTGAACGGGCCGGTGCGCTTCGTTCTGGCCGGCAGCGGGCATATCGCCGGCGTGGTCAATCCGCCGGGTTCGGGTAAGTACCAGTACTGGATCAACGATGGTGAGCCGGGCAGCCTGGACGAGTTCCGCGAAGGCGCAGTCGAACACCCCGGAAGCTGGTGGACTGACTGGATCGCCTGGATCGAGCAGCAAGCCCCCAAGCGCATCAAGGCGACCGGGAAACGCAAGCCCGGATCGGGCCGCGACAAGGTGATAGAGGATGCACCGGGCCGCTACGTAGCCACCCGATAATCGCCTTAGCCAGTTGAAAAACCGCCGAAATCTGTCCTGGCGCGACGAGCCGTGCACCAATTATGTTGCACTGCACAAAAACGCTTGACTTCGCAGCTGCAACATCTAAATTGTGCAGTGCAACAAAAGCCGTCCCGATGACGGGTTGCCGAAAGCGAGGTTCAGAATGGCAGATGCCGTGGACAATGCAGAGAAAGCCTACGCGGAAGCTTCCGCCGAAGCCAAGCCCGTAGCGAAGCCCGCTGCGGCGAAGGCCGATGCCAAGGCATCGCCGGAGCCGAAGAAGGCGGAGCCCAAGACGAAGGCTGCGACCGAGAAGGCCGCGCCGAAGACCAAGGCCGTGGCCAAGAAGCCCGCGCCGAAGAAGGCCGCCGCCAAGGCGCCGAAAAAGAAAACCACGCGTGTCGGGGTCACATCCGCCGCGAAGAGAAAAGCCCGCGTCGCGGGGCGCAAGCCGGCCGCAAAGCCGATCGCCGCCCAGGTGGACGCAAAATCACTTAACGAATTGAAGGAAAAGATCATGGCCAAGAAGACCGAAGATTTCACCAAGACGATGACCACCGCGATGACCGAAATGCAGGATCGCGCGAAGTCCGCTTACGAAAAGAGCACCGAGTTCGCCGGCGAAGCCACCGAATTTGCCAAGGGCAATGTCGAAGCCGTCGTCGAAAGCGGCAAGATCCTGTCCGGCGGCATGCAGGACATGGGCGCTACCGTGGTTGCCGAAGCCAAGTCGGCTTACAAAACCATGACCGCCGACATGAAGGAAATGGCCGCCGTGAAGAGCCCGACGGACCTCTTCCAGCTGCAGGGTGCCATCCTGCGTCGTAACTTCGACGCAATGGTCCAGGCTTCTTCCAAGAACACGGAAGCTGCGATGAAGCTGGCCAACGATGCCTTCGCGCCGATCTCCGCCCGCGCCAACGTCGCAGCGGACAAGCTGGCCAAGGTCGCTGCCTAAGCGACCTACGGTTTAGCCGGGGATACCTCTCTCCTCCTCTTCCCCGGCGAATGATGCGGGCCGGAAGCGTGAATGCGCTTCCGGCCCGTTATCGTTTCCGGCCCGGCGGCCAGGCCTTTCATCCATCAAGATGACGGATGGTCGCTTTGCCCCTTGAAGCCTGCCCGCGCGATACGATATTCGCCCTTCGATGAGCGTTCCCCTGCCCCTTCCAGTTAACCGGCCGCACCGTGCACGCCCCTTCCCGCCCATGGCGGCCGATGACGGCGTGAAGAAGGGCGATGACGATGCCGGCGATACGGAAACCGGCATCGCCACCAAGACCCGCGCCAAGCCGAAGAAGCCTAGCCAGTACAAGGTGCTGCTGCTGAACGACGATTACACGCCGATGGAATTCGTGGTGGTCGTGCTGAAGAAGTTCTTCCGCATGGACATGGAACAGGCCACGCGCGTCATGCTCCACGTACACCAGCGCGGTGTGGGCGTGTGCGGCATCTTCCCCTACGAAATCGCCGAAACCAAGGTGAACCAGGTGATGGATTGCGCGCGGGAAAACCAGCACCCGCTGCAATGCACGCTGGAAAAGGCCTGACAATTCGGGTCCCTTCGGGCTAAGGCCGCCGGATTGATCGATCTTCGGCTGCGCGAGACCTCGTGACTTTCATCACCAAGACAGACCGGTACATCTTCAAGCTGGTGCTTGTGCCGATGATCAGCGTCTTCGTTATCGCGGCCTCGCTGCTGCTGCTCGACAAGATGCTGCGGCTGTTCGAATTCGTTTCCAGCGAAGGCGGGCCCGTCGGCGTCGTCTTCAAGATGCTGCTGAACCTGATCCCGGAATATTCCACGCTGGCCATCCCGCTCGGCCTGCTGCTGGGCATCCTGCTGGCCTTCCGCAAGCTTGCCACCAGCAGCGAGATCGACGTGATGCGCGCCGTTGGCTGGGGCTATGGCCGCCTGCTGCGCGTGCCTTACCTCATCACCCTGTTCCTGGTGGCGGTGAATTTCGCCATCGTCGGCTACCTCTCGCCGCTGGCGCGCTACACCTATTCGGAGCTGGAGTACGAGCTGCAGTCCGGCGCGCTGGGGGCCAGCATCAAGGTGGGCGAATTCGTCAGTCTGGAAGACCAGATCGCCCTGCGTATCGAGGCGAGCGAGGACGAGGGGCGCGAGCTGCGCGGCATCTTCGTTCGGCTGGGCGCATCGGACGGGCAGGTGCTGTCCATCTCTGCGCGCGAAGGGCGCTTCCTGGCCAACCGGGAAGATCGCAACACCATCATCCTGCGGCTGGCCGATGGCACGATCATCCATGACGATCCCGGCCAGGTGCCGCGCGTGCTGAGCTTCAGCCAGCATGACCTGCCGATCGACCTGCCCGCCATCGAACGCTTCCGCGAGCGCGGACAGGTGGGCGACCGCCGCGAGTTTATCCTGCCGGAACTGGTGCGCGTCGGCTGGGCGGACAGCACGACCGAGGTCGAACGCGATGCCACGCTAGCAAACCTCAACTTCCGGTTGGTGGAGGTGGTTATGATGTTCCTGCTGCCGCTGCTGGCGGTGGCGCTGGCCATCCCTCCCAAGCGATCGACCAGCGCACTGGGCGTGTTCGTGGCGATCGTGATGGTCGTGGCCTATCACAAGATCAACCAGTACGGCGAAGGCGTGGCTGAGCTTGGCCGCGTGAATCCGTACCTCGCCTTATGGGGGCCGTTCGTGGTCTTCGCGGGCATCATCGTGTGGATGTACCACCAGGTCGCCCATGTGCCGGGCGGACAGGCCATCGGCGCGCTGGAAGCTTTCTATGGCAAGACGGCAAAGCGGCTCGGCCGCCTGCTGAAACGGGGCCGGCCACGCGCCGCGCAGGAGGAGGCCGCCGGTGTTGTTTGACTTCTTCCCGTCGCGAAAGCTGACCTGGTACCTGGCGAAGACCTTCATCACGCGCATCCTGGCGATGCTGGTGATGCTGGTGCTGGTGCTGCTGGCACTGGACCTGCTTTCCAAGACCGGGGACATCCTGGCCTATGAGGGCAATGGGCAGGCCGAACTGCTGCGTTATGCCGGGTACCGGATGCCGCAGCTGGTCGCGCGCTTCATGCCTTATTCCGTGCTGCTCGCCACAATCATCACCTTGGCGACACTGAACCAGAACAGCGAGGTGACGGCGATGAAGGCCGCCGGGCTTTCCGCGCACCAGATCCTGGCGCCGCTATTGCTGACGGCGCTGGTGGTCGCGGGCTTCTCCTTCGTGTTCAACGAGCGTGTGGTGACGCGCGTAACGTCGGACCTGCAGACATGGCAGGGCGTCGATTACGGACCGATGCCCAAGGAGAGCGGGACGCGCACCAATGTCTACCTGACGGACGGCCAGAACGTGCTGATGGCGCGCACGGTATCGGGTAGCGGGGCGCAGACGCTGATGCGCGATGTCACCTTCTACCAGCGGGACGAAGCGGGAATGATCCGCCAGCGCATGCAGGCCGACAGCGCAAGCTATGCCGGCAACGGCTGGCGGCTGGAAAACCCGCGCAGCTTCGATGTGGCCCGCGCGTCCGAACGCGCGCTGGAGGGCGATGTGGTGGTCGCGCCGGAACTGGGCCTCGACGAAGTGGCGCTGGGCAAGATCAATCCCGATGCAGAAACGCTGAGCGAACTGTCAGCCTCCATCGCCGCGCTGAAGGCCACAGGTCGCCGTACGGCGGAACTGGAAGGCAAATGGTGGCACAAGATCTCCGGCCCGCTCTCCGCCGTGCTGATGCCCTTGCTGGGCGCGGTTGCAGGCTTCGGCCTAGCGCGGTCCGGCCAGCTGTTTGCGCGCGCCGTGATCGGCATGTCGCTCGGCTTTGCCTATTTCGTGGTCGACAATGCGGCGCTGGCGATGGGTAGCTTCGGCGGATACCCGCCCCTGCTCGCAGCCTGGGCGCCTTTCTTCCTGTTCTTCCTGATCGGCGAGACCGTGCTGATCCGTACGGAGGAATAAGGCAAAATATGGCGCAATTGAGGCAGATTTGCCTTATTGCCATTTTCCTGCCACATTTTGCCTTGCCGGCTCGCCCTACCGAGTCGCATTGGGGATAATCCCCGCAAGGAGAGTGATATGAAAAAGATCCTGATTTCCGCCCTCGTCGCCACCTCCGCACTCGGCCTGGCCGCTTGCGACCCCAACGCTGCTGACGACACCGTCGTGACCGATGGCGCCGACACCACCTCCGTCGATGACGGCACGGCTGCGGTCGAGCCGGTCGAAGGCGACGCGCCTGCCGTGACGACCGACGGCGAGACCGACAGTGTCACCGTGGGTGAAGACGGCGTGGAAGCCAATATCGGCGACACGCAGGTCTCCGTCGATGCCGATGGCACGGCCAACGCCACGATCGCTGCCGACAAGTAAGCAGCGGGGCGCCGCGGCGCCTGCCAAATGAAAAGCCCCCGGGCCATAACGGTCCGGGGGCTTTTTCATGCCTGCAATGAACGGCCGTGTCAGCGGCGCATGGTTGACCGGCCGATGCGCGCCACCAGCGGCAGCATGCCCTTGTGGCTTGCACCGTGTAATGTGTCCGCTCCGTCCACGAAGTGTCCGCGCAGGCGGCGATGCGCCTCACCCAGCGAGTGATAGGGCATGGACGGCATCAGATGGTGCAGCGCGTGATAGCGCAGGCCGACCGGCGCCCACAGCTCCGCGAAGGGTGACGGCGGCGGCACGTTGACGCTGTCGAGATATTGCGCGGTGACCGTCATGGCCTCGCCCTCGTTCTCCCAAAGGTGCGCGACGAGCGTGCGTAGCTGGTTGAACACCGCCACCACGCTGAACACGGCCAGCGCGATCAGCAGCGGCCGCCAGCCAAAGGCAAAGACGCTGCCGATCAGGGCCCATGACCAGGCAAAGCATGCCGCTTCCTGCAGCATGAAGCGTTTGCGGGCTTCACCCGTCTCTGCGCGGCGGCGAAACGCGGGGTTGATGGCGAGCGCGGAAAAGCGCGCCCAGCTCTGCTGGCGCACCCATGGAACGACCAGCCCCAGCGGCGTCAATATCGCGAAGCGGAACAGCAGGGCCGGCGGTGCCAGCAGCGAGATCAGCAGGAAGGCCGGCAAGCTCCACGGCTTCATCAGCGCCAGCGGCAAATACTCCGGATCTTCCGCAGTGCCATAACGCGTGCGCTGGTGATGGATGGTGTGCACATTCTCGTACATGAAACTAGGCGTCAGCATCGGCACGCCCACCAGCGCATTCCACGCAGTCCGGAAGCCGGGCAACGCATTGCGGTGGAGGTGCGAGATTTCGTGGATGAACAGCAGCGCACGGTACAGCGCCAGCACGGCCACCACCGCGCTGCCCAGCGCCAGCCAGCCATTTTCCAGCAGGATCGCACCTGCCAGCGCGGCATAGCCCAGCAGCGCGCTGCCGATCATGTCCGGCCAGTAGATATCGGCGCGCGCCTGCGTGATGTCACGCGTCAGCTCCGCCGCCTTGCGCATCAGCACCTTGTCGTCCGCAATGTCCTGCAGCCGCGCGCGCACGGCAGCGCCGCCAAGCGGGTTCGCCGTTTCGCCGGAGGCAGGGGATTGAGAGGCCATGGTGTGGTTTTCCAAGGGGTTGGGCGGGTGACCGCCGCCATTCTATGGCAGCGCGGCGGACGCGGTCCGCTTGACAAAATGCCGAAAGCGCATTGAGGGCTAACGGCAGCTGAACGAGGAACTACCTGAGTGTCGGATACGGAAATAGAGATCGTAGCGGTCCCCGGCAAGGCCACGCTGGATGAGTTTATCGATGTCTCTTATCGATTGAACGCAGACGATCCCAATTGGGTGCCCCCCCTTCGCAGCGAAGCCAGGGAGCTGCTGACCCCGGGCAAGAACCCGTTTCACGACCATGCGCGGCTGCAATATTTCCTCGCACGGCGCGGCGGGCGGGCCGTCGGCCGCATCTCCGCCCATATCGACGAATTCGCCCTGGCCCAGCCGCCCGAACAGGGCATGGGCCCTGGCACCGGCAACTGGGGCCTGCTGGAAGCGGAAGACGAAGGCATTGCCAAGGCGCTGATCGCCAAGGCCGAGGACTGGCTGCGCGAACGCGGCATGACGCGCGTGCTCGCCCCCATCAGCCTGTCGGTCTGGGAAGAGCCGGGCCTGCTGGTGCAGGGCCATGACCATCCGCCCACCGTGATGATGGGGCATGACCGCAGCCAGTACCAGCCGTGGATCGAGGGCACCGGCTATGAGAAGGCGAAATCGCTCTTCACTTACGAGCTCGACATCACGAAGAAATTCCCGCCCATCGTGCAGCGCATCATCGCGTCGGGCGAGAGAAACGAGCGGATCACCATCCGCCCGATCGACATGGCCAATTACCAGCGCGACACGGCCATCGTGATCGATATCTTGAACGAAGCATGGTCGAAGAACTGGGGCTTCGTGCCCTTCAGCGAGCGCGAGAAGGCCTACGCGGCCAAGAAGCAGAAGCCGCTGATCCGCCCTGACCTGAACATGATTGCGGAGCTGGACGGTGAGCCCGTCGCCTTCATGATGACGATCCCCGATCTCAACGAGAAGCTTATCGGCATGCGCGGCAAGCTGTTCCCCTTCAATTGGGCAAAGCTGCTTTGGTGGCTGCGCAAGCCGCAGGTCCGCACCATGCGCGTGCCGCTGATGGGCGTGAAGAAGCGGTTGCAGAACTCGCGCATGGCCAGCCAGCTGGCCTTCATGATGATCGAACAGATACGGCAGAACTCCGTCGCCAATTACGGCGCCACCCGCGGCGAGATCGGCTGGATCCTGGACGACAACAAGGGGATGATCGCCATCGCCGATACGCTGCAGACGCAGGTAAATCGCGAATACGTGATCTACGAAAGGTCGCTGTAGGACTCGCTAGGCGCGCACCGGGAACGGAGCGGCGCAGCTGCCGTTATAACGCAATGGCGGCAGCATCGGGCGGGCCGCCCTTGGGGCATCCATGGCACGCAGCAAGAAACCTGACCTCGGCCGGATCCTGGTTGTGGAGGATGACGCCATCCTCGCGACCGCGATCGAGGCGGCGCTGATGGACCATGGCGCGCGCGAAGTCGCCGTCTGCCCCAGCCTTTCCTGCACTATGGGTGAACTTGAGAAAGGCCGCATCGACGGCATCGTGCTGGACGTCCACCTGACGGACCGTGACGACGGCTGGGCGCTGGCCGAGCTGGTCAGCGTGTTGGGTACGCGCAAGCCGCGCATCGTTTTCTCCACCGGCAGTCCCGAAGACATCCCGCAAGACATCGCGGCCATGGGTATCGTGATGGAAAAGCCCTACGACCCGGATGACCTGGCAGCCTGCTTCGCAAAGAAGCCGCGCGGCCTGCTTGGCGCGCTGCGCCGCAAGTAATCACAGACTGAGAGTCCCGACCGGCTGCGCGATCCGGCGTGCGCAGGCGCGCGTCCAAGCATCTGGAAGCGCCATGAAAAAAGGGCCTCCGCTCTCCTTATGGAGAACGAAGGCCCTTCGGGATCGTATCACCAGCCGCTTGGACGGGAGGGGGGTCTCGGCGGTGACAGTGATAGAATGTCCGGCCTGCAAACGGGTTCCCGCTGCCCGATTATTTTTTTCAGCGGCCCTTTTGCGACAGATAAGACCGGCTGTTGAACAAAGCCTGTTACCGCCGATTGCCCGCCGCGCTGGCCAAGGCGCAATCGAATTGCCATGGGGAACCGGCAACGTCCGCATGCGTTCATCACGCGCCAATAACGGAAGGGGTTTTATGTCCATCGGGGCCGAAGTCGCAACACACCTGCCATTCCTCCGTCGCTATGCACGCGCCCTCACCGGCTCGCAGCAGACCGGCGATGCCTTTGTCCACCAGACGCTGGAAGCCGCGCTGGCGGACGATGAATTGTCCGAAAGCCTGAAGGGTGGCCGTGTGCCGCTGTACAAGGCCTTTAATGCCATCTGGTCCAGCGCTTACATGGAAGTGGACGGCGGCAACGCCGAAAGCGCCAGCGACCACGAAGGTGCCGCGCAGGATCACCTGCGCCGGATCACCCCGGTCAACCGCCAGGCCCTGCTGCTGACGACCGTGGAGGATTTCTCCAATGCCGAAGCCGGACAGATCATGGGCGTCGGCGCCGACGACGTGCGAGAGCTCGTCCGCGAGGCGATCGAGGAGATCGACCGCGAGAATTCCACCAGCGTCCTGATCATCGAGGACGAGCCGCTGATCTCAATGCAGCTGGAAGACCTCGTGCGTTCGCTGGGGCACGAAATCTGCGGCACCGCCGCCACGCGCACCCAAGCGCAGGAAGTCGTCGCCAAGGAACGTCCCGGCCTGGTGCTGGCCGATATCCAGTTGGCCGACGGTTCGTCCGGCCTGGACGCGGTCGACGATATCCTTGCCATCGACAGCATGCCGGTGATCTTCATCACGGCCTATCCGGAACGCCTGCTGACCGGCGACCGTCCTGAGCCGACCTATCTGGTCACCAAGCCATTCCAGGAAGAAACGGTGCGCGCGGCGATCAGCCAGGCCCTGTTCTTCAATTCCAGCCGCCCGATCGACTGACCGGCGGCCATACAGTCAGAATGCCAAAAGGGCCGGGGAGCGATCCCCGGCCCTTTTTCGTTGTGCCCGCAATCAGATGTCCCGGTGGGCAGAGCGCAATCTGAAGTCGCTTCCCTGGCGCACAGGAATGACCATCTCGCAGCGCACCCCGGCAGGATCGAATTCGATCGTTACCGGGCTGCCCAGTTCGTGCGCTACGATCTTCTCGATCAGGTCCAGCCCGAAGCCGCGCTGCCTCGATTGCGGCACAGCGGGGCCGTTGCTTTCCTGCCAGACCAGCTTTGCGCGATCTTCCGCAACCGGCTCCCAAGCTACCTCCACGCGCCCGCCATGCTGGCTCAGCGCGCCGTATTTGGCAGCGTTGGTCGCCAACTCATGCAGCGCAAGACCCAGCGAAAGCGCGTCGTTGGGTGCCAGTTCCGTCAGCGGGCCGCTGGCCATGACCGTGCCTTCCTCAGACTTGGCATAAGGTGCCGTTTCCGCAGCCACGACATTGGCAATCGGTGTCGATCCCCAGTCGGACTTGGTGAGCAGGTCATGCGTGGCCGACAGGGCCCGGATCCGCCCTTCCAGGCTCTCGGCATATTCATCCAAATTGCTGGAGCGCCTTCGTGTCAGTGTCATGATGGAAAGGACATTCGCCAGCGTGTTCTTCACCCGGTGATTCAGCTCGCGGGTCAGCGAATTGCGGATCGAGTTCTGCTCGGCATAGAAATTCAGCGCCGCCTCGTCCTCGCTCGCCTGCTGGGTCAGCATCCGCACGAGCAGCATTAGCAGGCTTGCCACCAGCATCCCGAATATGAGCGTAAGCATGGCCGGGCCCGACAGAGCCGCTGCATCGGGCGCCCTCACCTGCAGCAGCCAGTTCTGGCCTGCCACTTCTATATTTCGCGAGACGTACTGCCCCTCGCCCTCGACGCGGTCTGTCCCGGCAAGGAAGTCCTTGTCGTCTGGGTTGCCGTCATAAAGCCGCACTTCGGAGACGCCGGCAGCTTCCAGCTCCAGCACGCTTTCCAGGAAGTCGCCGGCATTGAACGGGCTGTAGACGAAACCGTCGAGCTCGCGGCTGCCATCGACGATGCTGAAGACAGGCATGTAGAAGATGAAGCCGGGTTCGGGGCGGCGGCCGTCCTGCAGCAGAACGAGCTTGCCGCTGGCGGTCGGGCGTACCGTGCGCGCAGCTTCGTCCATCGCGGCCCGGCGCGTCGCTTCGGAATACATGTCATACCCGCTCGCGCGCCGGTTTCGTTCGGTGTCGGGGTAAAGATAAAGCACCGGGACGGCGAAGTCGGCGCCTGATCGCATTTCAGGGCTGATCTGCGGCTCGCCGGGCAATTCCGCGGCGATCTTGCGATTGAATTCGAAGCGCTCGGCAGGGCTAACAACCGGCGCCCAGCCAATGCCTTCCGAACCGCGGTAATCGGCATCCAGCCTCAATTCGGAAACGAAATCCCGGAAACGCGCCGGCGTGACTTCGTCCAGCGAGGCGACAAGCGCGGCGCCGGCGCGCAGGTACGATGTGCTGGCATTGACCCGGCGTTCCACGGCCGACGCGATGGCATCCGCGCGCGCTTCCAGCTCCAGCCGCTCGGTCTCGGCCGTGCTGCGCTGGATGGCCACGACGGACAGCAATGTAGCAAGGATAACCAGCGCGAAAATCGCGACCGGCATCGCTCGTGGGTATTTGACCAGCCAGCGGCGGGTCTTCCCTGGTGACCTTTCGGTCTTGCTCACTTGCTCACCTTCGGCTTGCGCCGGTCTGAATTTCTGTGCGCCGGGACAGGATCGGGTCGCGCTTCGGGTCCGGTGCACTTGTTGTATCGGGGAACCGCAAGCAATGTTTTTCGTTCCAATTGCGACATCGGGACGGGGTTTAGCAAAATTCGGAGGACGCCGGAGGTTGCACACCCGCCCGCAAACACGATCTGGATGCGTGCAATATGGCAACCGCCGAAAAGAATTCGCCCGACAAGGGCAAGCGCGATGCGCAGGAGCACAAGGATGATCCGCAATGGGCGGACGGCCTGAAGAAGCTATATAATTCCGTCGTCGAAGAGCCCCTGCCCGATAGTTTCCAGGACCTTCTCGCAAAGCTGGATGCCGATAAGTCATGAGTGGCGCGAAAGAGAAAAAGCCGCTGCCCAAGCGCAGCGCAGCCGACAAGATCGCCTTCAAGCGCGAGCTGACCGAGGTCGTCCCGCACCTTCGTGCCTTTGCCCGCGGCCTGTGCGGCCGGCCGGACATGGCCGATGACCTGGTGCAGGAAGCCTTGCTGAAAGCTTGGGCGGCGCAGGAGCGTTTCGAGCCGGGCACAAGCATGCGCGCATGGACCTTCGTGATCCTGCGCAATGCCTATCTCACGGACATGCGCCGCAACCGCTTCCGCGGCGAATATGACGAAGGCGTGGCGGAGCGTATCCTGACGGCGCCTGCCGGACAGGAAGAGCCATTGCACCTGTCCGACATGCACCGCGCCCTGCTGACCCTTCCGCCGGAACGCCGCGAGGCGCTGCTGCTGGTGGGCGCGGGCGGCTTTTCCTACGAGGAAGCGGCCAATATCTGCGGCTGCGCCGTGGGCACGATCAAGAGCCGGGTGGGCCGCGCGCGCGCTGCCCTGACCGGCATGATCGAGGACGGCGATATCCCGGACCGCAAGATCGAGGATCCCAGCGCGCACCGCGCCATCCTGGAAGAGCTGGACGAAGTCGCCGCGGGCAACGGGCAGGCAGCCGCAATCCGATAGGCGCCGCTTGCCCGCGGGCGTTTACAGTCCGTCGATCCCTGCAGCACCTGCGCGCCAATCGCCTTGCGCCGCGCGGCTGGCGGCGTAATGAAGGCGCATGGCTTGGACGGGCAACAGGAAATGAGCGACACAGCAGGCACCGCGCCACCGGCGGCCGACACCGCAAGCGCGGCTGCTGGTGCCGTCGGGCCGGGCGCACCGCGCCGACGCTCCATTGGCTTCGCCAAGCAGGAATTGCGGCTGATATCCTCCGTCGTCCTGTTGATGGCGTTCGGCCTGTTCCTGGCCTTGCCCTTCGTCCTGTCGATTGGCGCCGTGGTGTTCTTGCCGCTGGTGGCCGCCATCATCCTGACGATCCTGCTCTCCCCCATGGCGGACCGGCTGGCGCAGTGGGGCGTGCCCAACATCCTCGCCTCCCTGGCATCGCTTATCGTCTTTCTGGGTATATTGAGCACGGCGCTCACCGCCGTCCTGCGCCCGGCGACCTTCCTGTTCGAGCGCACGCCAGAGATGATCGACCGTATCGGCCAGCACTTCAGCCAGCTGAAGGGCTCGCTCGCATGGATCGCGCAGCTTAACGAACAGATCGCCCGCATCGTTGGCGATGGTGGGGAACAGCAGGTGGTACTGGCCGGGCCGAATATCGTGGAAGAACTGGCGCTCGCCACGCCAAGCGTCGTGCTGGCCGTGCTGCTGACCTTCCTGCTGGCATTTTTCATGATCGAGGCGCGCGTGCGCCTGCGCCGCAAGCTGCTGCTGGACCGCCAGCATTTCGGCACCAGCCTGAAGGCTGCCCGCGTGATGCGCGACGTGCAGGACCGTGTCGCGGCCTACATTCTGACGGTCGGTTTCATCAACACAGGCGTGGGCATCGTGGTGGGCCTGGGTGCCTGGGCCATGGGCATGGAAGCGCCCGTGATGTGGGGCGGCCTTGCCGCGCTGCTGAACTTCCTGCCCTATATCGGCCCGCTGGTGATGGTCGCGCTGCTGACGCTGTTCGGGCTCGGCACGTCGGAGCAGTGGCTGGTCGGCCTGATCCCGGCAGCCGCTTATCTTGGCCTGCACACGGTGGAATCCAACGTGATCACGCCCAGCGTGCTTGGTGCGCGCTTCACGATGAACCCAGTCGCCATCCTGCTGGCGCTGAGCTATTTCAGCTGGATCTGGGGTGTGACAGGCGCGCTGCTTTCCGTGCCCATCCTGCTGACCATCACCGCGCTGATCGACCATCTCGGCAAGCCGAACCTGATCGGTTTCGTCTTCGGCGAGCCGCTGTTCCAGACCAACCTTCTGGCACTGGCGGAAGAGGCAAGCGCAGCGGAAGGCGCCGCCGCTTCCCAAGCCTAGGCATGAAAAAGGCCCGCACGGTGGCGGGCCTTTCTCAATTACAATTGCAACCGGTAGTCCCGGCGCTTTGCTGGCCTCAGCTATAGGACCAGGCGGAACCGCGGGCGAGGTTCTCGCCTGCGAAATCCCAGTTCAAATGGTTCTCGACGACCTGCTCCAGATATTCCGGACGCTTGTTCTGGTGGTCCAGGTAATAGGCGTGTTCCCACAGGTCGATCGTCAGCAGCGGGTTGAAGCCCTTGTCCGCCAGCGTATCGCCGTCATGCGTTTCCTCGATCGACAGCTTGCCGTCCTTCTCTGCCAGCCAGACCCAGCCGCTGGCGAAGTGGCCCGCACCGCGGTCCTTCAGCTGCGCCTTCAGCTCGTCGAAGCCGCCGAAGTCGGAATCGATCTTGTCAGCGAGGTCACCGGAAGGCGACTTCGCGTCGGCGCTGAGCGAGTGCCAGTAGAAGCCGTGGTTCCAGCTCTGCGCGGAGTTGTTGAACAGGCCCTGGTCGCTGCCACGCGCCGCGGAGATGATCTCTTCCAGCGCCTTGTCTGCATGGGCCGTGCCCTCGATCGCCTTGTTGGTCTTGTCGACATAGGCCTGGTGATGCTTGCCGTGATGGAAGCTCAGCGTTTCGGCGCTGACAGCCGGCGCGAGTGCGTCGGAGGCGTAAGGCAGAGGAGTTACTTCGAAAGCCATGGATGGTCCTTCCCGTTATCGGATCGTGTGGTGAAAAGAGTGGTTCGGAATGGCAACGCGCGAGGTGCGCCTGTCGTTTCCCTTGCGATTCATTCTCAATTGAGAGCTAGTCAGTCGCAGCGGCTCGCTCGCGATCGACGGCGGATGTCACCGCGACGTTCATCGTCACATTGGCCAGTGTGCGCATGATGTCCGGCAGCATTTCCACCGCCACCAGCAGCGCCAGCGGTTCGATCGGCACGCCCATGGCCAGCGCGATGGGGCCGATGGACACGACGAAGCTGATGGAACCCGGAAGGCTGACCGATCCGACGGAGATGACCAGCGCCACGGCGATGCCCGCCGCGATGATGCCGGGCGTCAGATCGACACCGGCCAGCGCGGCTACATACATCGCCACCGCCATATTCATCGCCGGGCTGGTCGCGCGGAAGATCGCCACGGCCAGCGGCAGCACGAAGTCCGCCGTTTCCTCGCGCAGTCTCAGCCGCCGCGCACTGTCCAGCATGGCTGGCAGGCTGGCGAGCGAGCTCTGCGTGGAAATGGCCACGGCCTGCGCGGGGATCATGGCGCGGATGAAGCGCCCCGGTGCGATACGGCCGGCGGTGAAGGCCAGCACGTAAGCGCCCAGCAGCACGATGCCGCCCATGGCCGATACGACCAGTATGTAATGCGCCAGCGCCCCGAAGGCCCCGCCCCCGGCCCGCGCCGCGACACCGAAAGCCAGCGCGAACACGCCCACCGGTGCGACCCACAGGACCCAGCCGATGATGGTCAGCATCGCATTGGCGAGCGCGCGGAAGAACCCAAGCATGCTGGTCCGCTGCCCGGCAGGCAGGCGCGCCACGGCGACGGCGAACATGGCAAAGAAGATCGTCAGCGGCAGCATCGCCGTCTCCGCCGCGGCCGCGATGATATTGGGCGCGATAAGGCTGGTGATGAAGTCCGCCAGCCCGGGCACGGCCTGCGGCTCGATGTCACCCGTCTGCAGCAGGGATGCCGCGGATGCGGGAATGGGAAATGCCTTCAGCAGCAGCGGCAGGAAGACAGCCGTCGCCAGCCCGCTCAGCACCAGCACCGCAAAGACATAGGTCAGCATGCGCCGCGCGGTCGCACCGGCACGCGCTGCGGCTGCCATCTGCGAAATGCCCAGCACCAGCAGCGCGGCCACCAGCGGGATGATCGTCATCTGCAGGCCGCGCAGCCACAGAGTGCCCACGGGCTGCGTTACGGCTAGGACCGGCTCCAGCGCCGCAGTGTCCGTCAGCGCGAGGCCCGCCAGAAGGCCCGCAACCAGCCCGCCGAACGTCCACCAGACCGGCAGGCGGATTGCGACAAGGCCTTCTTCGGCCTGCGGATCGTCATGCGTTTCGTGCGTGGCCAAGATCGCCCCCTTCCCTTCCGCGCTTAACCGCGCCACAAGCCGCTTGCAATCAGGCGCCAGACCATAGGGGCAGCATGGGACGTAAATTCTTCGGAACGGACGGTATTCGCGGGCGCGCCAATGCGGACCTGCTGAAGCCATCGACGGCCATGAAGGTGGGCCAGGCGGCCGGCGCACATTTCGTGCGCGGGGACCATCGCCACCGCGTGGTGATCGGCAAGGATACGCGGCTTTCGGGCTACATGATGGAGACCGCGCTGGTCGCAGGCTTCACCAGCGTGGGCATGGACGTGATCATGACCGGCCCCCTGCCCACCCCCGCCATCGCCCTGCTGACGCGCGAGATGCGGGCGGACATCGGCGTGATGATCTCCGCCAGCCACAACCCCTATGCCGACAATGGCATCAAGCTGTTTGGCCCCGATGGCTTCAAACTGTCCGACGCGGATGAGGAGGCAATCGAGGCGCTGATGGGGGGCGGGGAAATCCCGCTGGCACAGGGCGGCGGCATCGGCCGCGCCCGCCGGATCGACGATGCGCGCGGCCGCTACATCCACGCCGTGAAAGGCAGCGTGGGCGAGGACATGCGCTTCGACGGGCTGAAGGTGGTGGTCGATTGCGCCCACGGCGCGGCATACCAGGTTGCCCCGACGGCCATCTGGGAGCTGGGCGGGGACGTCATCGCCATCGGCGTCACCCCGAATGGCACCAATATCAACGACGGCGTCGGCTCCACATCGCTCGACGCCGTGAAGGCGCGGGTGCTGGAAGAAGGCGCCGATATCGGCATTGCCCTGGACGGCGATGCGGACCGCCTGATCGTGGTCGACGAGAAAGGCCAGACGGTCGATGGCGACCAGATCATGGCGCTGATTGGCACGCGGATGAAATCGCGCGGCACGCTGACCGGCGAGGGCGTGGTCGCCACGGTGATGAGCAATCTGGGCCTCGAACGCTTCCTGCAAGGCCAGGGCCTGACGCTGGAGCGCACCAAGGTGGGCGACCGGCACGTGCTGGAGCGGATGCGGGCCGGCGGCTACAATGTGGGCGGCGAGCAGTCCGGCCATATGATCCTGCTGGACCATGCCACCACCGGCGACGGCACGATTGCCGCGCTGCAGGTGCTGGCCGCAATGGTGCGCGCCGGGAAGCCGGCCAGCGAACTTCTCCACCAGTTCGATCCCGTCCCGCAGCTGCTCGAAAACGTCCGCTTCTCCGGCGGGAAGCCGCTTGAGGACGCGGCCGTGAAAGCGTGCATTGCCGACGCAGAGGCCGAGCTGTCCGGCAAGGGCCGCCTGGTCATCCGCCCCAGCGGCACGGAGCCTGTCATCCGCGTGATGGCGGAAGGCGACGACGAGGGACAGGTAAAGGCCGTCGTCGGACGGATCTGTGACAGCGTCAGGCAGGCGGCGGAGTGAGTTCGCAGGAAAAGCCGATCCAGCCGCGCATCCTCTCGATAGCGGGGTCCGACAGCTCTGGCGGCGCTGGCATCCAGGCCGATACCAAGACCATCACCGTGCTGGGCGGTTACGCCATGACGGCCATCACCGCCGTCACTGCGCAGGATACCACCGGCGTTCACAAGATTGCCCTTCTGGAACCAGGCATGGTGGCCGCGCAGGTCACCGCCTGCCTCCAGGACATCGGGGCCGACGCCGTGAAGATCGGCATGCTCGGCTCGCCGGAGATTGCCGAGGCGGTGCTCGGCGCTTTGGAAGGCTTCGAAGGGCCGGTCGTCTTCGATCCCGTCATGGTGGCCACCAGCGGCGCATCGCTGGCTGACGAGGCGACCATTGCCAGCTTCGAGCGGTGGCTGACGCGCGCAGAGGTTGTGACCCCGAACCTGCCGGAACTCGAGGCGCTGGCGGGCCATTCATGCCCCACCGGGCAGGACGTGATCGAAGCTGCGCTGGCCATCGCCCGCAAGCATGGCTGCGCCGTGCTGGCCAAGGGCGGACATTCGGCGGACGATCTGATGGTGGACCGGCTGGTCTTCCCCCATGACGCAGTCGCCGAGTGGGAAGGAGAGCGGATCGACACGCCGCATACGCATGGAACGGGCTGCACCATGTCGGCCGCCATCGCCACCCTGCTGGGTCACGGGCAGGACCTGCGCCACGCCGTGGAGCTCAGCCGAAAGTTCGTGCGCCAGGCCATCGAGGCGGCGCCGGGATTTGGCAAGGGCAACGGCCCGCTCGGCCACAACCGCGTGGGCCGTGGCTGAGCGAGCGCGCCCGTATTGCTGATCAGCCTGCGGGCTGGCCGTTTTCCGTCAGGTCATAGAAGTCGCGGATGTGCTCCCACGCCTCGTCCGCGGTCTCGCACCAGTGGAACAGGTCGAGGTCCTTGCGCGAGATCGTTCCTTCTTCCGCAATCGCATCGAAATCGACCACGCGGCTCCAGAAATCCTTGCCGAACAGCATGATCGGGATCGGCTTCATCTTGCCGGTCTGGATCAGGGTCAGCAGCTCGAACAGCTCGTCGAACGTCCCGAAGCCGCCCGGGAACACCGCCACTGCGCGGGCACGCAGCAGGAAGTGCATCTTGCGCAGCGCGAAATAGTGGAAGTTCAGCGCCAGATAGGGCGTGACGTAGGAATTCGGCGCTTGTTCATGCGGCAGCACGATGTTGAGGCCGATGCTTTCCGCGCCTGCATCGCTCGCCCCGCGATTGGCCGCTTCCATGATGGAGGGGCCGCCGCCGGAGCACACGACGAACTGCCGCTTCCCGTTCTCGACAATGGCCTTCTCGCTGACCATGCGGGCCAGCTTCTGTGCTTCGCCGTAATACTTTGCCTTGGCTGCCAGGCTGCGCGCGATGCGGGCCTCGTCCTCGGGCAGCTTCTCGGCCTTGGCCAGCACCTCGTCCGCCGCTTCGGGCGAAGGAATACGGGCAGAACCGTACATCACCAGCGTGGAGCCGACACGCGCCTCGTCCAGCAGCATTTCGGGCTTCAGCAATTCCAGCTGGAAACGCACGGGGCGCAATTCGTCCCGCAGCATGAAGTCGGTGTCGCGGAAGGCCAGCTTGTAAGCGGGATGCTGCGTCTGCGGCGTGACCGGGACCACCTGGTCCGCGAAATCGGCTTCCTGCTTTGCGGGGTAGAACTTGCGATCGTCGATATCGCGATCCTTGCCCGGATTTGCGGGCGCCTGTGTCTTATCAGTCTTATCTGTCATGGAACGGCCCGTAAGCGCCCCGCCGCGCACGGGCAAGGCTGCATTTTTCTGGGATGGAGAATGGATGCCCCGTGAGGATTCGAACCTCAATTGACGGAGTCAGAGTCCGTAGTCTTACCATTAGACGACGGGGCACCAGTCGGCATTGCGGCCCGGATGGGCGGCTCCTGCCGGAAGGTCCGCGCACTTAGGCAGGTGCGTGCGAGTCGTCAAGCGTGCTGGCGCGGCTGCCAGCGGCTCCTTGCCCCGTGCCGGTCCCTTCGCTAGCATCGCCGGCAGGTCCCCGCGCGGCATGCGCGGGTCGGAAAGAATGGAAAGATCGCGTATGGCGGAACATGATCCGCCGGACGGGCTGCCCAAGGCAGGCCGGAAGGACAAGAAGCGGCCGCCCGCTGCAAGGCCGGGCGTGGCCCAGGCCGATTCAGGCGCCGCCGACGGCAAGGCCCAGCCCGATGAGAGGCTCTGGCGCCGCCCGCCCCACAGCCATTACCGGCAGGCCTATGCCGCCATCGATCTTGGCACCAACAACTGCCGCCTGCTGATCGCCCGGCCCACGCAGGAAAACTTCGTGGTGATCGATGCGTTCAGCCGCGTGTGCCGGCTGGGCCAGGGCCTGGCGCAATCGGGCCGCTTGTCGGACGAGGCGATGGACCGCGCGGTCGGCGCGCTGAAGATCTGCGCCGACAAGCTGAAGCGGCGCAATGTCCACCTCGCCCGCTCCGTTGCGACCGAGGCCTGCCGCCGTGCCAGCAATGGCGAGGCGTTCATCGAGCGCGTGCAACGCGAAACCGGCATAAGGCTGGACATCATCTCCGCCGAGGAGGAAGCCCGCCTCGCCGTGCTGGGCTGCCACATCCTGCTGGAGGACGGGCTGGGGCCGGCCATGATCTTCGACATCGGCGGCGGATCGACCGAACTGGTGCTGATCGAACCGGGCGGCCCCGTGCCGCGCATCATCGACTGGCAGAGCGTTCCGTGGGGCGTCGTGTCCCTGACAGAGACCGTGGGCGCGGAAGCGGACAGCGATGACCGCGAAGCGCGGCTGGCCCGCTATGCCGAAATGCGGCGGCTGGTCGATGAAAGCTTTGCCGAATTTGCCGAGCGCATCGGCCCGCACCGCTCGCCCGACCTGCGCCTGCTTGGGACCAGTGGCACAGTAACAACGCTAGCCAGCGTCCACCTGGAGCTGCCTCAATACGATCGGCAGGCGGTGGACGGGCTGA
Source organism: Paraurantiacibacter namhicola (assembly GCF_001687545.1). NCBI lineage: Bacteria > Pseudomonadati > Pseudomonadota > Alphaproteobacteria > Sphingomonadales > Erythrobacteraceae > Paraurantiacibacter > Paraurantiacibacter namhicola. The sequence continues at coordinate 2,537,731 of NZ_CP016545.1, forward strand.
TCGTGCCGTCCATCAACATGCGCAATATCGCCGCTGAATTATCCCAGCTGGACGCGGACGGGCGCAGCGAGTTTCCCTGCATCGGGCGCGACCGGGCCGGCCTGGTGGTGGCCGGCTGCGCCATCCTGGAATCGATCCTGGACATCTGGCCCGCCCCACGGCTGGGCGTGGCCGACCGCGGCATTCGCGAAGGCATATTACGCTCCATGATGAGCGCCGACAGCGAAGGTGCGGCCAACCGGGCTGCGCTGAAGCGCGGAACGGAGAACATTTAATGTCAAGATCGGGCAAGGATGCCGACCGGCGCGTGCGCACCGGCAAGAAGCGTTCGGCCAGCTCCATCCGCTGGCTGGAGCGACAACTGAACGATCCTTACGCCAAGCAGGCGAAGGCCGAGGGCTATCGCAGCCGCGCGGCTTACAAGCTGCTGGGCCTGGACGAGAAATTCGGCCTGCTGCGCGGCGTGAAGCGCGTGGTCGACCTTGGCATCGCGCCGGGCGGCTGGGCTCAGGTGGTCCGCAAGACCATCCCGAAGGCTGGTATCGTGGGTATCGACCTGCTGGAAACGGACGCCATAGAGGGCGTGACCATCCTGCAGATGGACTTCATGGCGGACGAGGCACCTGCCGCGCTGGAAGCCGCGCTCGATGGTCCGCCCGACCTGGTGCTGAGCGACATGGCCGCCAACACGGTGGGCCACAAACAGACCGATCACCTGCGCACCATGGGGCTGGTGGAAGCCGCCGCGTGGTTTGCCGTGGAAACGCTTGAAGAAGGCGGCGCGTTCGTCGCCAAGGTTCTCGCTGGCGGGACGGACAAGGACTTGCTGACGCTGCTGAAACACCACTTCAAGACCGTGAAACACGCCAAGCCGCCCGCCAGCCGCAAGGGATCGAGCGAGTGGTATGTCGTGGCGCAGGGTTTCAAGGGCCGCGGCTGAGGCGGCGCGCTATCTTCACCGCAAACAAAAACGCCGCCCGGTGAGGGGCGGCGTCTTCATGGCCCGAAGGCCGTAAGCTTTCCGGCGATCAGTCGCCGATCTTGGCGCCGCCGCTGTTGCTGGCCGCTGCGCCGCTGCCCGGTACAGGCTGCGGGGCGCCCATGGCACCGGCTGCTTCGACGGAATTGGCTTCCGCGCCCTCGACGCCGCCGGGGCCTTCGCCTGCGCCGTCCACTTCACCTTCGGCCGGGGCGGCTTCTTCCGCTTCGGGTTCGGGCAGCGGCGGGCCGCCGCCATTGGCGCGCATATAAAGGATGACATTGGCGCGGTCTTCCGGCTTGGAAAGGCCGGCAAAGCTCATCTTCGTGCCGCTGGCAAAGCCATTGGGTGCCTTCAGCCAGGCGTCCATGTTCTCATAAGTCCAGTCGCCGCCATGGCCGGACAGAGCGGAGCTGTAAGCGAAGCCTGCCGCATGCTTGCCGATGGGCTTGCCCATGATGGCGTAGAGATTGGGGCCGATACCGGCCGCGCCGCCCTGCGCGATGGTGTGGCACGCGGTGCACTTGGCGAAAACGGCTTCGCCTGCATCGGCACTGCCGGTGGCCAGCAGCGTGGCGAGCGAGGGGCCCGCATCTTCTTCTTCGCCAGTGGAGACGCCTTCGATCGGATAACCGAACGTTTCTGGCGCTTCGCTGCTATCAGCGTGGAAAACGCGGGTGGAGATGGCGCTGAGGCCCAGCGCGACAACGCCGGAGAAAAGCACCCAGCCGAAAATGGTGTTTGTGCGATCGTTCATGAGACCAGCGATTCCGCCATTGCTTGTGTGAGCCTTAGTATTGCGCGCCGCTCTAGTATCGGGCGCGGCGCGGTGCAAGGGCGTAGCGCGATACGGGCGTGCAATGCGTGCAGCTTGTCCTTGCCGCCTTGGAACGCGGGCATTACCGCGCTGTTCCCATGTCGTCCGCTGCTTCATCCTTCGCTGCGCCCGCCCGCGCACTGGTCGCGACCATGTCACAGGCTGCGGCCGAAAGCCCCGATCGCGCGGTGGCATTCCAGGGTGCGCCCGGGGCCAATTCGCACCGCGCAGCGCTGGAGTGGGAGCCGGAATGCCTGCCGCTGCCCTGCTTCAGCTTCGAGGACGCGATGGATGCCGTGACCGCCGGCAAGTGCGGCAGCGCCATCATCCCGATCGAAAATTCGCAGCATGGCCGCGTGGCGGACATCCATTTCCTGCTGCCGGGCAGCGGGCTGAAGATCGTGGCCGAGCATTTCATGCCGATTACCCATGCCCTGATGGGTCTGGGCGATGGACCCTTCGAGGCGGCCTATTCCCATCCGCAGGCGCTGGGCCAGTCGCGCAATTTCCTGCGCGAGCGCGGGATCGTGCCGTTAAGCCATGCCGACACGGCAGGCGCGGCGGCCTATGTGGCGGAGCGCGGCGAGCCGCAATTTGCCGCCATCGCGCCCGCCCTGGCGGCAGATCTCTACGACTTGAAGATCGTGGAAGAGCGGGTGGAGGACGCAGCTGACAACACCACGCGCTTTGTCGTGCTGGCGCGCGAAGGCGTTGCGCCCGATGCCATCGATCCCGCGCAGGCGATGACCACCTTTGTCTTCAAGGTGAAGAATATTCCCGCCGCGCTGTACAAGGCGCTGGGCGGCTTCGCGACCAACGGCGTGAACATGACCAAGCTGGAAAGCTACCAGGACGGGGCGAATTTCTCGGCCACCATGTTCTATGCGGACATCATCGGCGCGCCGAAGGAATATGGCGGCGACCCCGCAGTCGATCGCGCATTGGAAGAACTGGCTTTCCACACGCGCGAAGTGCGCATGCTGGGCACTTATCCCCTCGCCCGCAGACGCGGCGCCATCGGCAGCTGACAGGAGACTCGATTTCGGGGGCAAGTTTGCTTGCGGCCCGTGCGCGTCCATGCCACCACCTCTGGTGTGACGACGGGATCGGGGTCAGCCATTGAAGACGGGGGCGCAGCGGAAGGCTTTTCCGATGCGTGGCGCGAAGTGCGCGCGGATGAGGCGATCCAGTTCGAACCGCTGCCCGAATATGTCGCCCCGCCCGATGTGGAACGCTGGTACGACCCCATCCTGCGCGCGATTGGGGATTTCTTCGCAGCCATCTTCAATTTCTTCGTGACCAACAGCACGCTGACCATCGTGCTGGCGACGATACTCGCTGCCGCATTTGCCGCCTGGCTGATCTGGAAAATCGTCATGCCGGCGATCGAGGATAGACGGGCGAGAGGCGATACCGAGACCGAAGCCGAACCAGCCTGGGTGCCGCAGCGCGGGGAAGCGCTGGCGCTGCTGGAAGATGCCGACCGGCTGGCGCTGGATGGCCGTTATGACGAGGCGACGCACCTGCTGCTGCTGCGCTCCGTCCGGCAGATTTCCGACGCGCGGCCCGGCAGCGTGGAGGCGTCCTCCACGGCCCGCGAAATTGCCGCCCTGCCCGCCCTCTCCGTCGCCGCACGGGCCGCCTTCGGCACGATCGCCGAACGGGTCGAACGCAGCTATTTCGCGCTGCGCAAGCTGACCTCCGACGATTGGCAGGCCGCGCGCGACGCTTATTCCGAATTCGCATTGGCCGATCCGATGGAAGCGGCCCCGCGCAAGCTGGCGGCGGCAGGCTGATGGCGCGCGGCGGCAATCCTTTCACCACGCGCAGCATCCTGGCGATGGTGCTGGTCGGCTCCGCCGCCTTCCTGCTGCTGCTTTATGCCATCGCGCGCGGCTGGGACGGATCGGACGAGCAGGCCGGCACGGCCCACGCCGCTGCCGACGGGCTGCAGGGCTTCTCTGCATTGGTAAAGCTGACGGAGGCGCGCGGTTACGATGCCGAATTGTCGCGCAGCGAATCGAAGTTCAATGACGATGCCCTGCTGGTCCTGACGCCGGAGGCTTTCTCCGACGGGGAGCGGCTGACACAGATCATAGAGGACCGCCGCTGGCGCGGTCCCACTATCGTGATCCTGCCGAAATGGTACGCCTTCCGCGCGTCCGGCCTGCCCGGGCAGGACGACCCGCCGAACGGATGGGTGCGGCTTTACGGCCAGATGGGCCCCGGCTGGCTGGAAGAGTTCGAAACCGCCCGCATCGAATTGTACGGCCGCTCCCCGGACGAAGAGGATACGCAGCGCGCGCTGATTGTCCGGCAGACCGAAGACGCCATGGATGAGGAGGAGGAGAGCGAGCCTGCGCCGCCAGGCTATTCCGGCTTCGGCATGGCAGGCACGCTGCCGCAATACCCTGCGCAGTGGATGAATTCTGCCGACCTTGTCCCGGTCATCGCCGATGACGAAGGGAGGATGCTGGTCGGATATTCGACAGATTCGGAGAACGAGGGACTGGACGCATTCGCACTTGCTGCCAGCGCCGAGGCTGCGCGTGAAACAGAGCCCGAAGATCGGGCCGGCGAGACCGCCACCGCACCACCGGACATCGTGGTAACGACAGACGAATATTATTACGACGATGACGAGGCATTCTATCCCGTCGTCATCGTGGCTGAGCCGGACCTGCTCAACAATTATGGGCTGGCAGACGAGGACCGCGCGCGCGCCGCCATGGCGCTGATCGATGCCACGGTAGACGGAGCGGATATCCCCATCGTCTTCGACATGGTCGTGCCGGGATACGGGCAGGCGGACAATTTGCTGACCATGGCTTTCACGCCGCCTTTCCTGGCCGCGACCCTGTGCCTGCTGCTGGCAGCGCTGGTGATCGGCTGGCGAGCCTTCCGCCGCTATGGTCCGCCCATGCTGGCAGGCGATGCGACGACGCTGGGCAAGTCGCAGCTGGTCGGCAATGGCGCTGCCCTGCTCGAGCGTACGCGGCGCTTCCACCTGCTGGGCGATCCCTACGCCAATCTGATGGGCGCCCGCATCGCCCGCGCGCTGGGCATCCGCACGGCGCAGCCGGAGGCGCGCGCGCAGGCGATCGAGACGGCGCTGGCCCGCCGGGCACCGGGTATGAGCTTTATCGAGGCGGCAAATTTCATGAGATCTGCCGACAATCCACGCGAATTGCTGCGCGGTGCACGCGCATTGAAAGACATCGAAAGGACAATCAGGCGATGACCATGACACTGGACGAGACGCGCCAGATGGCGGACGCGATCCGGGCCGAGATCGGCAAGGCTATCGTGGGACAGGAAGACACGGTGGAACACCTGCTGGTGGCACTGGTGGCCCGCGGCCACGTGCTGCTGGAAGGCGCTCCGGGCACGGCCAAGACCTTCCTCGCCCAGTGCTTCGCCCGCGCCACGGGCATGGACTTTGGCCGTATCCAGTTCACGCCGGACCTGCTGCCGGGCGACATCCTCGGCTCCAACCTGTTCAACTTCCAGACCAGCCAATTCACCCTGACGCGCGGCGCCGTGTTCACCGAACTGCTGCTGGCGGACGAGATCAACCGCACGCCGCCCAAGACGCAGGCCGCCCTGCTGGAAGCGATGCAGGAACGCCGCGTCACGCTGGATGGCGAAAGCCACGACCTGCCCGAACGCTTCATGGTGGTGGCCACCCAGAACCCCATCGAGAACCAGGGCGTGTATCCCCTGCCCGAAGCGCAGCTGGACCGGTTCCTGTTCAAGCTGCTGGTCCCTTACCCCTCTGCCGAGGAGGAAGCCGCCATTGTCAGCCGCTTCGCGCAGCGCAGCGGCATGCCGAAGCCCGAAGATCACGGCGTGACGCAGGTGGCCGATGCCAAGCGGATCGGCGAGGCGCAGGATGCCATTGCCGAAGTCACCATCGCGCAGGAAGTCATCGACTATGCCGTGGGCCTGGTGCGCGCGACGCGCGAGAATGCGGACCTTTCCGCCGGTGCCAGCCCGCGCGCCGCCGTGCTGCTGGCCAATGCCGGGCGCGCCCGCGCCGCGCTGCAGGGCCGCGATTACGTGTTGCCGGACGATGTGAAGGCGCTGGCCACCAATGTCCTGCGCCACCGCCTGCTGCTGAGCCCCGCTGCAGAGATCGAAGGGCGCCAGGTCGAACAGCTGGTCGAAGGCATGATCGAAGAGGTCGAGGCACCCCGCTAAGCCATGCGCGCGCCTTTCGTCCCTACCGGCCTGACCCTGGGCCTGATCGTGCTGGCAGCGCCGGCCGCAGTGCTCGTGGCCGCGCTCGCCCCGCAGGCATGGACGGCCGTGCCCATGGCCGCCGTGGTGCTGCTGGCGCTGGCCGCGCTGGACGCCTTCCTGGCCGGGCCGCTGCGGGAATGGCACATGCACCTGCCGGACGATGCCGAGGTGGGGCAGGACCTGGCCCTCGCCGTCTCTGCACGCATCGGCGCGCGCGCACCAATCGGCGCGCCGGAGACTTCCGTGGCGGTGGATGCCAGGCTGGATGACAGCGGCTCCGTCGGCGGGCAGATGGAGCGCGCCGGTGAAGGTGACGCTTGGGAAACGTCGCTGGCCTTGTCACCGTCGCAGCGCGGCGTCGCACCGGTGGAGGCGATCTGGATCCGCTGGCGCGGCCCGCTCGGCCTGGCGCACCGCCAGTTCCGCTCCGCGCTGGAAGACCGCGAGGTGCGGATCTGGCCGGACCTCTCGCCCGTCCGCAGCCCGCTGCTGCAGACCTATCTGCGCGATGCGCAGTTCGGCCTGGTGGCCAAGCGCATCCGCGGTGACGGGACGCAGTTCGAAAGCCTGACCGAGTACGAACCCGGCATGGACCGGCGCCGGATCGACTGGAATGCCAGCGCCCGCCACGTGCAGCTGCTGGCGCGCGAGAACGAGGCGGAGCGCGACAACCAGATTGTCTTCGCCTTCGATTGCGGCGCGGCGATGAGCGAAGATCTGGAAGGCCTCCCGCGCCTTGACCGGGCCATCACCGCGGCGCTGACCAGCGCCTATGTCGCGCTGAAGGGCGGTGACCGCGTGTCGCTGTTCGGCTTCGACGCACGGCCGCAGCTCTCCACGCCCTTCGTGACCGACCCGCGCCATTTCCACCGCCTGCAGCAGGCCGCAGCCCAGCTCGACTACTCGGCCGGGGAGCCGAATTACACGCTGGCGCTTGCCACGCTCGCGGCAAACCTGAAACGCCGCAGCCTGGTGGTGCTGTTCTCCGACTTTTCGGACTCCACCAGCGCGGAAATGATGGTGGAAAGCGTGGAGCGGCTGGTGCGCCGCCACGTGGTGCTGTTCGTGGCGATGGAGGATGCGGAGCTGGAAGGCTTCTCCGGCGCGGAGCCGGATACCGTCGGCGATGTGGCAGGCGCGGTGACGGCTGACAGCCTCGCCCGGCAGCGCGCCATCGTGCTCACACGCCTGCGGCACCTGGGCGTGGACGTGATCGAGGCGCCGTATCATGCGATCACCTACGCGCTGCTCGATCGTTACATGGCGACCAAGCGGCGGGAGCTCATCGGCTGATGGCGCTTCCGACCCTCCCCTTCTTCCGCAAGGCAGAGCCGCCCGAAATGCCGGCCATCGAGGCCGCCAGCCTGCGCTCCGACCGGTTCCGGCTGGAACGCCAGACCGATTGGGAGCGGCTGGAGGCCATTGTCACCCGGCTGGAGAAGAACCGCCCCGGCGGCATATCGGATGCAGACCTGCTGGACCTGCCGGTGCTGTACCGGCAGGCCGCGTCGAGCCTGGCCGTGGCGCGCGAGACCACGCTGGATGCCGCCACGCTGGCTTACCTGGAGAGCCTTGTCCGGCGGGCGTGGTTCCAGGTGCATGGGCCGCGCGTGGGCCTGTTCGGCTGGCTGCGGCAATTCTTCGGCGGCGGGTGGAGCGCGGCCGTGCGCGCCCTGTGGCTGGAGACCTGTATCGCCCTCGCCGTGATGGTGGTGGGCACGCTGGTCGGTTACTTCCTCGTCGCGCGCAATTCGGACTGGTATTATTCGCTCGTCCCCGGGCAGTTCGCGGACCAGCGTCGCCCTGGCGCCAGCCGGGAAGATCTGCTGGCGACCCTGGCCACGGAAGAAAGTGCGAATGGGCTCGGCGTTTTTGCCGCCAGCCTGTTTTCCAACAATGCGGGCGTGGCGATCATGGCCTTTGCGCTGGGCTTCTGCTTTGGCGTGCCGACCGTCCTGCTGCTGGTGTACAATACCGCGCTACTGGGCGCGATGTGGTGGGTATTCCAGCAGGGCGGACTTCCGGTGGAATTCACCGCATGGCTATTCGTGCACGGCTCCACCGAATTCTACGCCATCCTGCTTTCGGGCGCGGCGGGCTTGCATGTCGGGCGTAGCATGACCTTCCCCGGCGACCGCTCCGTGATGCAGGCGCTGTCAGAGAGCGGCAGGCGCGCAGCGGTGGTGATGGCAGGCGTCGTCATCATGATGGTGCTGGCCGGGCTGCTGGAAGCCTATCCGCGCCAGCTGGTGGGATCGGTGGAGGGCCGCTTTGCCGTGGGCGGCGGCATGCTCACCTTCTGGCTGGTGTATTTCTACCTCTTCCGGCGGAGGGCCGCGTCATGAGTGCGATGGCCCTGAAACGCGATGCTTCAGCGGCGAAGCGCCAGCGCACGATGCTGACGCCGGAGGGGATTGCGCTGCCCGTCATGCTGGCGAGCCGCGGGGCGCGGGCTGGTGCGCTGCTGCTGGACCTTGCGCTGCTCTTCACTATCATGATCGCGGCACTCATCATCGCTTCGATCTTCTTCGGCGGACTGGGTTTCCTGGAAACGCCGCCACCGGCTATTGAATTCCTGCTGGTCGTGGCGATCCTGTTCTTCTTCCTGCTGCGCTATGGATATTTCCTGTTCTTCGAACTGGGGCCGCGCGGCGCGACGCCGGGCAAGCGGGCACTGGGGATACGGGTGGCCGCACGCGGGGGCCGCACCGGGGGCAAGCTGACCGCAGAAGCGGTGCTGGCGCGAAACCTGATGCGCGATGCGGAGGTTTTCCTGCCGACCACTTTCCTCTTGGGCGGAGGCGCTTCCGAAGGGGCAATGGGCGGCGCGACCTTCGTCTGGCTGGCCGTGTTCGTGCTGTTCCCCTTCTTCAACCGCGACAATCTTCGCGCGGGCGACCTTGTGGCGGGGACCTGGGTGGTGGAGGCTCCGCGCGCAAAGCTGGAGGAGGCGCTAAGCCTGCGCATCGATGCAGAGGCCCAGCCCGAACTGCACAATTACCGCTTCGGCGAAGCGGAGCTTTCGATTTACGGCGAGCACGAATTGCAGGTGCTGGAACGCGTGCTGCGCGAAGACCGCCCGGAGGCGCTGCGCGAGGTGATGGAAGCCATCTGCCGCAAGCTCGGCTGGGAAGCGGGCAGCGGCGACGAGCGCGCCTTCCTGGAAGCCTTCTACGCAGCGCTGCGCGCGCACCTGGAACAGGGCATGCGCTTCGGCAAGCGCAAGGCGGACAAGTTCGCTTGAGCGCGCTGGCCTTCCGCCGCGACGACCTGACGGCGGACGCCGTGCTGGCGCTGCTGCAATTGCACCTCGATGAAATGCATCGCTGGTCGCCCGCCTGCAAAGTCCACGCCATGCCGGCCGAGCGGCTGCGAGAGCCGGACGTGACATTCTACAGCGGCTGGGACGGCAGCGAGCTGGCCGTGGTGGGCGCGTTGAAGGATCTTGGCGACAAATGCGGCGAACTCAAGAGCATGCGGGCAGCTCCGGATTTTCGCGGCACCGGTGCGGGCCGCGCAATGCTGGACTTCCTGCTGGCAGAGGCGCAGGCCCGGGGCATGAACTGGATCGGACTGGAAACCGGACGACCGGCAGAGTTTGCCGCCGCCCACCGGCTCTATGCGGCAAACGGCTTTGCCGAATGCGAGCCCTTCGGCGATTACGTGTCCGACGAATTCAGCATGTGCATGGCGCGCGCGCTATGATCGCCGACCGCCGCACTGTCCTCGCATCCGGCACCGCAATGCTGGCGCTGGCTGCGTGCCGTGACAATGCCACCGCCGATGCGTCACCGCCGGCCGGGCGCCCGGCTTTCGACGTGGCTGTAGAGATTGCCGCGCTGGAGCAGACCTCGGGCGGCACGCTGGGCGCATGCCTGCTCGATACGGCGAGTGGCGCGCTCCTTGGCCACCGGCTGGATGAGCGTTTCGGCCATTGCTCCAGCTTCAAGACGTCGCTCGCGGCCATGGTGCTGGCGGGGGCGGACAATGGGACGCTGGACCTGTCCGAACAGATGGCCTGGGAAGAGACGGCGATGCTCGGCAATTCGCCCTTCACCATGGACAGGCTGGGCACTGGCGCGACGCTGGCAGAACTGGCCCGCGCGGTGCAGGTCGCCTCGGACAATACGGCGGCGAATGTGCTGCTTGGCAGGCTTGGCGGGCCGGAAGCTGTAACCGCCTTTTGGCGCGAACTGGGGGACGAGACGAGCCGGCTGGACCGCACCGAGCCGCAGCTCAACAACGCGCCGGCAGGCGACCCGCGCGATACGACCACCCCGCGGGCAATGGCTCAGACGCTGGCGAAGATTGCGACCGGCGATGTGCTGGCGCCCGAAAGCCGCGCCACCTTGCTCGGCTGGATGGCGGAGACGACCACCGGGACCCGGCGTATCCGGGCGGGCCTCCCCGAGGTCTGGCAGGCCGCCAACAAGACCGGCACGTCCCTGTGGCCGGGCATTGGCAGCCTCTATGTCGACATCGCGGTGCTTACCCCGTCCGGGGCCACACCGCTCGTCCTGACAGGCTATTTCCGCGCAAACGAAACGCATGAAGGCGTGCAGCCGGAGGGCGAGGCCGTGCTGGCAAGGCTCGGCCGCATCGCCGCGCGCTGGCATGAATTCCACAGCGCAGGCCGATAAATTGGCTTTATCCCTCCCGAACTGTTAGATTTTCCCGGAAGCTGCGAGGGTCGCACCCGCGAACCCGCCAGAAGCAGCCAAGAAAGCGCGCGGACAACGCCCGCAAATCAGGGGAGTGAAAATGGGAAACATGCAATTTGACCAGGAACTGGCGATGGAGGTGCTGGTCAAGATCGGCTGGGCCGTCGCTATCCTCATCGCCACATGGCTACTCGCCAAGGGCGCGAAATGGGCCTTTGCCAAGCTGGTGGACAACGTCGCCTTCCTGCGGCGCGATACCTCCAGCGGCAGCACGCTGGGTGAATCGCTTGGCAAGATCGTCGGCCTGCTGATCTGGCTGATCGGCCTGCTCGGCATCCTGCAGGTATTCGAACTCAACGCCATTGCCGGACCAATCGACACGCTGCTGACCAATGTCATGGACTTCGTGCCCAATCTGCTGGGCGCGGGCCTGATGCTGTTCGTTGGCCTGATGGTCGCCAAGATCGTCAGGGACCTGGTCGTGACGATCCTCCAGACGCTGGACCTCGATCGCTGGGCAAACCGCGGCGGCATGGAAACGGTGACCGGCAATTCGGCCATCAGCAAGACCATCGGCACGATCGTCTATGCGCTGATCGCCCTGCTCGTTGGCATCGCGGCTCTCAACATCCTGAATATCGAGAGCATCTCCGCACCTGCCAGCAACATGCTGCAGCTGATCTTCGATGCCATCCCGCGCATCATCGCTGCCGCCATCCTGCTGGGCATCGGCTATGTCATCAGCAAGTTCGTGGTGAACATCCTGAAGGAGCTGATGAGCGGCTTCGGCGTGGACCGTTCGCTGTCCGAAAGCGGGCTGCTGCCTGACGGCACGCACGCCTCCAGCATCATTGCCCGCGTCGCGCAGATTGCGATCATCCTGTTCTTCGCGATTGCTGCCACCCGGTTGCTGGCCTTCCCGGAACTGACCGCCATCCTCAACGAGGTCCTGGCGCTCGGCAGCCGGGTGATCTTCGGCGCCGTGGTTATCGGCTTCGGCTTCCTGATCGCCAACATGCTGGCGCGCGTGCTTTCCGGCACGGACGGCACCAGCACGGCGGCGACGATCGTGAAATGGGCGACCATCGTGCTGTTCACCTTCATGGGGCTCAGCTTCACGGGTGTGGGCGAGATCATCACCGAGACGGCCTTCAGCGCCATCGTGATCGGCGGCGCCGTTGCAGGGGCCCTGGCCTTCGGCCTCGGCGGACGCGAGTGGGCCGGTCGCCAGCTGGAAAAGTGGGAAGCCGGCAGCGGCGCCACGCCGGCCCCTACGGCGACCCGCTCCACGAAAGTGAAGAAGGATGATCCGCTGCCCCCGGGCGCGTGATCGGCCAATTGAAAGACGCTGGTCGAAGGGCGCTATTGCCCATCGACCAGAAGCAATAGGGGCGCGGGATGGCTACCATCCTGCGCCCCGCTTGCATCGAGGATGCCGAAACCCTCGCCCCGTTTGCGCGCGCCGCATTCGATGCGAAGTTCGGCCACCTGTACGATCCGGAAGACCTGGCGAGCTTCTTCGCACAGGCCCGCTCCATCGACGCTTATCGCGGCGAGATCGCGCGCGACAATTCGCGGGTAATGCTGGCCGAACGTGACGGCGCATTGCTGGCCTACAGCGTCACACACCTTGGCGAAGGATTTGCCGAACGGCCACAGCCGCACCCGGCCCGCCCCGCCACATTAAGCCAGCTATACTGCGCGGCCGACGCAACCGGCATGGGCCTGGGTTCGCGCCTGCTGGCGGATGCTGTCACCGCGGCACATGAATGGGGCGCCGATGCCGTGCAGCTGTCCGTCTTCAGCGAGAACACGGGGGCTCAGCGCTTCTACCAGCGGCATGGCTTCACCCATGTCGCGGATATCGACTTCTGGGTCGGCAAGCACCGCGATGATGAATGGCTGTTCGAGCTCGGCCTGCCGGGTCGGAACCGCGGCTAGGAAATCGCGACCAAGGTCTGCTGGCTCACCTGCCAACCTCCATCCACCGGCGTTGCAACGCTTTCCCATGCGTGGGAGCCCAGGTTCCCGTAGATATGCACGAGCACGAGCAGGCGGCTGCCATCGCCCCGCTGCTGCTTGACCCACACATGATACCACTGCGCCTGCTCCCCGCCCCGTGCGATGACAGGGCGCGTGTCCATCACGCATTGCGACGCGGGATAGGCCGCATGAAGCGGCGGCGTGAGGCGCGCGATCAGCTCGGCCGGCGGATCGTAAGCGGTATTGCTGCCGGGATCGCGCCCGATGGATACGCACAGCGCCATGCCATCGGGCGGATTGGCCACACCCAAAAGGACACGGAAAGCCAGCCGATACATGGCGGCATCGTTGGCAGAGACGGATTTCTCGTCCGCCACCGCGAGCGGAAGGGACCGAAGCTTTTTAGGAGGAGGAGGGATGGAAATCGGCGGCGGGATGTCCCCCTGCGCGCTTGGCCCACTATCGCTCGCAGCTGGCTCCGCAGCCTCTGGCCCCGCACTCTGCGGTTCATCCATCGTCGCCGTACAGGACGCGAGCAGGACAAGTGACCCGCAGGCAATCCATCTTCTCACAACCATCGCCATCTCCAGAACAGCAGCAGCTGGCCAAGGAACACCAGCCCGCACAGCCCGACAACGATCCAGAACGCATCCTGGTCCTCCACGCCGGGTATGCCGCCCACATTGATGCCCAGCAGCCCGGTCAGGAAGCCGAGCGGCAGGAACACCGCAGCGACCACTGTCAGGACGTAATTGGTGCGCTCGCTGCGTGCCAGTGCGCGGGCGCGCAATTCGTCCTGCAGCACGACGGCGCTTTCCTTGCTGACATCGATATCATCGAGATACCGCCGCAGCCGGTCGATACTTTCGGCGATTTCGCGCCGGTCGTGGTCTTCGAACCATGCAGGGGCGTCGCGTGCTATGGCTTCCAGTGCCACGTGCTGCGGTCCCATATGGCGTTTAAGGCCCAGGCAGTTGCGGCGAATGTCGCTGATCTTGTCGAGCAGCTCCTCCGCATTGTCATCCGGGTCTGCCGCTTCGCAGTCGTCGATGAAATCGTTCATGTCGACAATCGCCTGGTTCATCCGGGCAATCATCAATTCGGTCAGGTGCGTAATCAGCGCGCCAGCATCGGTCGGCCCGCGCCCCGCGTCGATCTTGGCCAGCACATCGCGCGGGGTCTGCAGCTTCAGTCGGCGCAGCGTCACCAGCCGCGCGCCGTCGCACCACAGCTGCATGCTGACCATGTCTTCTGGTTCCGCACCGGGGTTGAAGTTGATGCCGCGCAGCGTTCCGACCAGCGTCCCGCCCTCGCGGAAAGCCCGCGGCCGGCTGGCATTGCTGACCAGGAGTTCGGCCGTCGGCTCGGGCACCTTGCGAACCTCTTCGAACCACTCCTGCACACCGGGCCGGTTGCGGCACAGATGCACCCACAGCACCTCGCCTTCGGCCTGCGGCTCCCACCGGCTGGCTTCGTCCCATGTGATCGGCCTGGCGCCGCCCTTGCCATCGAGCACGCGCCCGAAAAGCATCGGGCCGTCCAGTTCCAGCGCATCCTGCGGATTTATCATGGCGCAAGGCATAGGTGACGAATGCGGCCTCGTCACCGCTTCGATTAAGGCCTCACTTGATCCGGAATGGACACACTTTTGTCATGTTAACCGAAAAAGAGGTCTGAAAACTTGGCAATCTTCAAAAGCAGTGTTGGAAATCTTTACACTTTTGGGCGAAACAGCATGCATGGAAAAGCCAACCTCTTTCGCCGTGCGGATTGCCGCGGCCGCTGCCCTGTTCTCGGTCCATGCGCCGGCAATGGCGGGCGGGTATTACATCCAGGAACAATCGGCCAAGGAAACGGGCCGCGCCTATTCGGGTGATGCCGCCGCTGCGGACAGCGCGGCGACGGTGTTCTTCAACCCTGCCGCGATGACCGAGCTGGAAGGGCTGAACCTGGACGCGAACGTGCATGCCATCTTCGTGACCACCAACCATGAAAACCGCGGCAGCTTCCGCACCGTGCCCGGCAGCGCGTCCACGCCCGGCATCACTGGCAATGGCGGCGGCACACCGTTCCCGCAGCCACTGGTCGTGCCGTCATCCTATGCCAGCTACCAGGTCGACGACCGGCTATGGCTCGGCCTGGCCGTATTCAGCCCTTATGGCCTGATGGCGGAATACGATGAGGATTTTTTCGGCCGGTACGATTCCCGGCGGTCCGAACTCTTCACCCTGAACGTGCAGCCCAGCGTGGCCTACAAGCTCAGTGACAATGTCTCGATCGGCGGCGGGGTGGATATCCAGTATGCGAAGGTCCACCTGACCAGCGCAGTGCCCGGTTTCTTGCCCGGCGATCCTGACGGGTTCCTCGATGTGACGGGTGACGACATTTCCATGTCGTGGAATGCCGGCATTTTCCTGAAGTCAGGCGCGCTGCGCGCAGGCCTGCATTACCGCAACGAAATGAAGCACGAGCTGGAAGGCGATTTCGTCGTCACCGGGCTGACCGGGCCACTGGCGGGCGCGAATGTCGCCACCAGCGTCGATGCCGACCTGAACCTGCCGGATATTGCGACGCTCAGCCTGGCCTACGACAATGGCGGACCGGGCCGTCTTTATGCCACTGCGCGCTGGTATGACTGGAGCGATTTCGAGGAAATCCGGCTCGAACCACTCGGTCTCGACGACGCGGTGAACACCCAGAACTACAAGGACAGCTGGTCTGTCGCAGTCGGCGGCGAATACGATGTTTCGGAACGCCTGACGCTTCGCACCGGGACGATGTTCGATGCCACGCCAACACAGGATGGCTTCCGAACCACGCGTGTTCCGGACGGCGACCGCACCTGGCTGAGCGCGGGCGCGACTTACAAGCTGACCGATCACATGGAAGTGAATTTGGCATACGCACATATCTGGATGGAATCCGGCCCCATTACGCGTACCGAAACTTTCTTCGACGGGACCCCGGCAGTTTTCACCACGGACACCCGCAGCCGCACGGGCGGCAATATCGACATGGTGTCCATCGGGGTCAGCAGCCGCTTCTGATTGCAAGCGTCGGCAGCGCGTATCGGCGCGCTGTCATTGCCCCTTCATGCAGCGCGGCCTATATGCACGGCCATGTCCGCTGACAGCATTTCCGCGATCCGCCCCTGGCGCATGATCGACCGTCGCAAGTCCCGCCAGATCATGGTGGGCAAGGTCCCGGTGGGTGGCGATGCCCCCATCTCCGTCCAGACCATGACCAACACGCCGACGGAGGATGTGGCCGCAACGCTGGACCAGATCCGCCGGTGCGAGGATGCAGGCGCGGATATCATCCGTGTGTCCTGCCCCACGGCGGAGGCGACCGAGAACTTCGACAAGATTACGCGCGGGGCCGAAGTGCCGATCGTTGCGGACATCCATTTCCACTACAAGCGCGCGCTGGAAGCGGCCGACAAGGGTGCGGCCTGCCTGCGCATCAATCCGGGCAATATCGGATCGTCGGAGCGGGTTGCCGAAGTGGTCCGCGCGGCCAAGGCCAATGGCTGCGCCATCCGCATCGGCGTGAATGCCGGGTCGCTGGAAAAGGACCTGCTGGAGAAATACGGCGAGCCCTGCCCCGAGGCTCTGGTGGAAAGCGCGCTCGACCATATCAAGCTGCTGCAGGACCACGACTTCCATGAATTCAAGGTAGCGGTGAAGGCGAGCGACGTCTTCCTGGCGGTTGCCGCCTATCACGGACTGGCAGAGACCGTGGACTGCCCGCTGCACCTTGGAATCACCGAGGCTGGCGGCCTGATCGGCGGGGCGGTCAAATCCTCCATCGGCATAGGCAACATGCTGTGGGCCGGGATCGGCGACACGATCCGCGTCAGCCTGTCGGCAGAACCGGAAGAGGAAGTGCGCGTCGGGTTCGAGATCCTGAAGGCGCTGGGCCTGCGCACGCGCGGTGTGCGCGTCGTCTCCTGCCCCAGCTGCTCGCGCCAGGGTTTCGATGTGATCCGCACCGTGCAGGCGCTGGAAGAGCGGCTGCAGCATATCAAGACGCCGCTTTCGCTCTCTGTCCTGGGCTGCGTGGTCAATGGGCCGGGTGAAGCGCGCGAGACGGATATCGGCATCACCGGCGGCGGCGCGGGCAAGCACATGGTCTACCTGTCCGGCGTGACCGACCACCATGTCGAAAGCGACGACATGCTGGATCACATCGTCGGGCTGGTCGAGAAGAAGGCCGCCGAGATCGAAGCCGATATGAGCGATGCCGGCGAAGCGACCGAGGCCGCCGAATGAGGCGTCTTGCGGCGCTGGGCCTGCTGCTGTCGTTCCCGCTTCTTCCCGGCTGCGCGACCGCTTCTCACCACGCGGAATTGCCCGATGCGGCGCCTTACGATCAGGATGTTGCCGAGGCGCAGGCTGCGGCCGATCTGGACGCGCGGGTTGCCGCGCTGGAGCCGGGCCGCAGCGTGCTCGCGGTGTTCGGCGCGGACTGGTGCCACGACAGCCGCGCGCTGGCAGGATGGCTGGAGATGCCGCGCTTCCAGCAGCTGATCGCGGACGAGTTCGACGTGGTCTATATCGACGTCGGCACTCCGCAGGACGGGCGCGGGCGCAATCTCGACCTCGCCGCGCGGTACGGCGTTGCGGATATCGAAGGCACGCCCAGCGTCCTGGTGATCGGCCCGGGCGGCAGACTGCTAAACACCCCGCAAGACGCAAGGGCATGGCGCAATGCCGCCAGCCGCAGCGAGGATGCGATCTTCGCCGCGCTTGAAGATTACGCCGCGCGGGACTGAGGCGCGCCCTGCTTCACGTCGTCCACCACGCCGATTACATGGCGCCGCAGCCCAAGCGCGGCACATTCAAGTTCGACAAATATGCGCTGGTCATGGTGGCGCTTCGCGAGAGCGGTTACCCGCTGATCGAGCATGCACCCGATCCCATGCCGCGCGAATGGCTGGAGCAGGTGCATGACCCCGAATATGTCGCGCAGGTCTTTGCTGCACAGGTCCCGCAGGACAAGGAGCGGCGCATCGGCTTTCCCGTCACGCCGCATATCGCCAGCCGTGTCGCGCACACCAACGGCGGCACCTTCCTGGCAGCGCGGCTGGCGCAGGCCCATGGCTACGCCGCTAATTCCGCCGCGGGCAGCCATCATGCTCTGTACGATACGGGCGCAGGGTATTGCGTTTACAATGACCTTGCCGTCGCATCGAACCGCCTGATCGCGGAAGGCCATGCGCGCCGCGTGCTGGTCGTCGACCTGGACGTGCATCAGGGTGACGGGACGGCCAGCCTCACCGCCATGCGGGAGGACATCTTCACCTTCTCCATGCATGCGGAGAAGAACTTCCCGGTGCGCAAGGCCCGCTCCAACCGCGATATCGCCCTGCCGGACGGGGTGGACGATGCCGCCTATGCGGCCGAACTGCTGCGCCACCTGCCCGAGATCCTGGACGATTTCGCGCCCGACATGGTGCTGTACCAGGCGGGCGTCGATCCGCATCACGACGACAAGCTCGGGCGTCTCGCCCTCTCGGACGAAGGCCTTTTGGCGCGTGACCGGATCGTGCTGCGCGAATGCCGCAGCCGCGGCCTGCCCGTCGCCAGCGCACTGGGCGGAGGATACGGCGCCGACCAGCGCGAAGTGGCGCAGCGGCACGCCTGGTCCATGCTGGCCATGGCGGCGGAGAACGCTCTTTACCCCTCGGTAACGACCGCAGCGTAACCTGCGCGTCATGCGCAATGCGATCATCCTTGTCGCCGCGGTCGGCGGCCTTGCCATGTGGATGGCCCCCAATCTGCCCGCCGTGGGCGAAGATCCTGCCACAGGCCCCGAGGTGACTTCGGTAGGCGGGGATCCCAGTTTTTCGGCGCTGGATACCAGCAACCAGGCAGGCGGCGGATGGGCGCAGGGCGATCTTGTGCTGAACCGCGAGGCAGACGGCCATTTCTATGCCGATATCAGCATGAAGATGCGGCCTTACCGCATGCTGGTGGATACCGGCGCCAGCCTTGTCGCGCTGACCGGGCAGGACGCCCGCGAAATGGGTCTTCACTGGGACCCCTCGCAAGTCAGCGTGATTGGCCACGGTGCCAGCGGAGAGGTTCACGGCGTCGTCGCCCGCATTCCCGAGATGAAGCTGGGCGAATTTACCGCCTATGACGTGCCTGCCGTCATCATTCCCGAAGGCCTGCGCGTATCGCTTCTGGGCCAGAGCTTCCTGCAGCAGATCGGCAGCATACGCGTGGAAGGCGACGAGATGATCCTGAATCGCTGAGGGCGGATTCGGGCCATCTCACGCAGCTTTACCCCACCGCTTCACACCGCACGGCGCATCCCGCGCTCGACTGGGCGCAAGCCGGGCGGATTTCGCGTTAACCCGGCGCACATGCGATGCTACATATCATGGCAGGAATGAACAGGCGGGACCTTCTCAAGAGCACGGTAGTGGCTGGCGCAGCGCTGGCCGTTCCGACGCGCGCCTTTGCGCAGGCTGGCCCCGGACCGCGCGACCGCCGTATCCTGGGCATTGCGCGTGAGCAGGTGGAACGGGCCGGCGCGGCCCTGTGGCGGCGTGACATGGTGGGCGTGGCCGACATGGGCGTACATTCCAGCAACAAGCGGTTCCATTTCGCCAATCTGGAGGCTGGGACCGTCACCTCCTATTACGTGACGCATGGGGCCGGCAGCGATCCGGAACATGACGGGATGCTCAACTGGTATTCCAACGTCGAAGGGTCGAATTGCACCAGCCGCGGCGCTTACATCAGCTGGGAATGGTATGTCGGGCGCTGGGGGACCAGCATCCGCATGGGCGGGCTGGACGAAAGCAATTCAAACGCCTTCCCGCGCGCGATCGTGATGCATGCTGCGCGCTATGCCACGCAGGACCATGTGGACCGCTGGGGCAAGTGCGGACGCAGCAACGGCTGCCCGGCCATGGGCCCGGACGATTTCAAATATGCGCTGGTCCAGCTGAGCGGCGGACGGCTGGTCTATCTCGATTCGCTTGGCATCGGCCCGGACGGGGAGCAGGTCGCCATGCCGCAGCAGCCGACACTGACCGAACAGGACTTTGCAATGCGTGCGCGGCAGGCGGAAGACGCCGCTGAAGCCGAACGCCGCCGCCTGACGGTGGAAGCAAACCAGGGCAATGGCGCGGCCGCCTCCCTGGCAGGCGAACCCTGACCGACAGTCCGGATTTACTATGAGAGCGCTGTGAAGGGCGGACGCGCTGTCCGCCCGTTACCTCAGCTATCCTGCAGGTCGTCCTCGATGACGATCACTTCCTCGTCCGTCTCGCGGCCCCGATTGCCCTTGCGCGGCGCATCCAGCGCAGCAAGCACAGGCGCATCGCGGCCGTAAATGTCGCGGAAGGTGTGCAGATCACCATCGATGTCCACCCCATAGGTGAAATAGGTGATGTAGACCGGCATCTGCTTCTTCACCGGCACCTTGGTGTATTTGCCGCTGGTGGAAATGGCAGTGTATTCCTTGCCCAGCGCGGCGAAGTCCTCGCGGGTATCGCCATTGCCCAGCATCGCCACCATCATGGCAACGCGCAGCGCACTTTCCACGCGGATGCAGCCGTGGCTGAGCGCGCGATTGTCGTTCTTGAACAGGTGGCGGCTGGGCGTGTCATGCAGGAAGATGGCGTGCCGGTTGGGCATATCCAGCTTCATCAGGCCGAGCGAATTGCCCGGACCCGGCTGCTGGACAACGGTGACCCAGCCATTTGCGCCCTTCGTGGCCTTGTAGCCGTTGCGCTTGGCCCATGTCGGGTTGTTCAGCACTTTCGCGCCCAGCCCTTCGCCCTTCACGATGCTCTGCGGCACGGTCCAGGTCGGGTTGAAAACGACGCCTTCGACCATTTCGGCCAGCTGCGGGGTCGCCGTGCGGCCCGGCTTGCCCACCACGGTGCGATAGGTCTGGATGATCTTGTTGTTCACCGTCAGGCGCAGCTGGTATTCCGGCACATTGGTGATCAGGTACTGGCCGCCCAGGTCACGCGCCAGCCAGCGCCAGCGGTCCATGTTGATGCGGATCAGCTTGCGCTTGGCCGTATCGCTCTCCGGCGTTTCGGCCAGCTTCGCCTTCAGCACGGCATAGTCCGGATAGATGGGATTGAGCGCCATCAGCGTGCCAGAAATGTCACCCGACGCCAGCGCTTCACCCATCACCTCGCCGGTGGGATGCAGATCGGGATCGGGATCGACCACGAACCACTGCTTACGCGCTTCCATCGGCGTGCGGCCGTCGCGCAGGTCCTCGACCAGCCAGGTGAAGATCTCGCTCGCCAGCCGGTCCAGCTGCTCGCCTTCGCCAAAGGCAATGGCCTGCTCCAGCGCGGCGGGGCGGTAATCCGCAGGATCCAGCCCTTCGGCCCCGATGCCGCGCACGGCCGACAGCAGGCCTTGCGCATTATCGACCGTCCAGGGCTGCACCATCGCGTAACGCGCCATCGGCGGGGAGGTCATGTTTTGGCCAGCCGCACTCTGGGTGACCGGCGCTGCATCGTCATCCAGCACGCTTTGCGGATCGACTTCCTGCGCCACGATCATGGCAGGCAGCGAGAAGGCGCCGAGGGCGAGCGAGAGGCGGGCAAGCATTGTATTCACGTCAAAAATTCCCCGTTAACCAGGCTAGGCCGCGGTTTTGCGTTGGTCGAGCGGCCGGATTGCATGGTGCATTTTGCCTGTTTCGGGCTCTTTCATCAAGCAAGACGGCTGACTGCACGGTGAATTGCCCCTAGGCGTTGCGTCCATGCCATCATCGCGCCCAGACCATGCCGCAGCCGGTCACGCCATGCCGTATCTGGCTGCCCTGGCCGGTGTCGGCATGCTTGCGCTGATGGATGCCTTTATGAAGGGTGCGTCCATCGCCATCGGGGCCTATTCCGCATCCTTGCTGCGCTATGCCATCGGTTTCGTCATCGCCGCGCCGATCTGGCTGGCCGCCGGTGGACGCTGGCCGCGCCCCGAAGTGCTGCGGGTGCACCTGATCCGCGGCGTGGTAGTCGCCTTCATGGCGCTGAGCTTCTTCTATGCGCTGACCAAGCTGCCGATTGCTGAGACAATCGCGATTTCCTTCATCGCGCCGCTGATTTCCCTGTGGCTGGCGCGTGTCCTGCTGGGTGAGCAAGTGCGGCGCGAGGCGGTGATCGCCGCCATCATCGGGATAGCGGGCACGGTGGTGATCATCGGCGGGCGCATCGGGCGCGAGAAGATGAGCGAGGATGCCGTGCTGGGCCTTGCCGCCATCCTGTTCTCTGCCGTGCTCTATGCCTGGAATTTGGTGCTGCAGCGCCAGCAGGCGCAGGTCGCCAATCCGGGGGAGGTTGCCGCCTTCCATTCCGGCGTGGGCGGTCTGACGCTAGCGGTGGCAGCGCCCTTCCTGCTGGTCCTACCCGATGCCGAGGTCCTGGCCGCGATCGGCGTCTCCTCGGTCCTGACCGTTGCCGGGGCCATGATCCTTGCCTGGGCTTATGCCCGGGCAGAAGCGCAGGTGCTGGTCCCGCTGGAATACACCGGCTTCCTGTGGGCGAGCCTGTTCGGGTGGCTGTTCTTCCGCGAAGCGGTGACGGCCACCACCATCGCCGGCGCGATCATGATTGCCTTCGGATCCTGGTACGCCGCCCCGCGCCGGGCGCCCGAACAGCCGACCTGACGCGCCGCCCGCGTTACCGCGCGTTCGGTGTCGCCACCGGTGTTGCGGCGGCATTGGCCGAGGCATCCTGTTCCGTGCCGTCGCTGCCAACCTCCTGCGGGCTGTCATCCGCGATCCAGCGCTGCCAGACGAGGCCCAGCGCCGCGCCCAGGAATGCGGCCAGCACCAGCGCGAAGACCATCAGCCAGACCCGCAAGGGCTCACGAGGGCGGACGGGACCACCGATGGGCATGGCTTGGCTGCTCCCTCAGGCACGCGGAACCACGGGGCGCCGCGCGGCATTTCTAAGACATAAAGCGGCCTTGACCAATGACCCTGCATGCCGCAGGTGCCGGGCCGAAAGCCGCCCTTCCGCGTGAGCCTTTAACGCGCAAGGTGGGCGGCCAGCAACAAAGAAGGAAAGCCCAGCACATGACGCAGGTCGGCAAGGACACTCTCGGCACCCGTTCAACCCTTGACGTGAATGGCAAGGAATTCGCCTATTATTCGCTCAGCAAGGCTGGCGAGAAGCTGGGCGATGTGTCGAAACTGCCCTTCAGCCTGAAGGTTCTGCTGGAAAACATGCTGCGCTTCGAGGACGGCGGCCACACCGTCTCCACCGACGATGCGCAGGCCATTGCGGACTGGCTGAAGAACCCGGCCACCGGGAAGGAAATCCAGTACCGCCCGGCCCGCGTGCTGCTGCAGGATTTCACCGGCGTGCCTTGCGTGGT
This sequence comes from Paraurantiacibacter namhicola, assembly GCF_001687545.1. NCBI lineage: Bacteria > Pseudomonadati > Pseudomonadota > Alphaproteobacteria > Sphingomonadales > Erythrobacteraceae > Paraurantiacibacter > Paraurantiacibacter namhicola. The sequence goes on from NZ_CP016545.1 coordinate 2,560,774, forward strand.
GGACCTTGCGGCCATGCGCGATGCCATCTCCGCGCTGGGCGGCGATACGGCCAAGATCAACCCGCAGGTTCCCGTCAATCTCGTCATCGATCACTCGGTGATGGTGGACGAATTCGGCCATCCCAAGGCGATGGAAGCGAATATGGAGCTGGAATATGCCCGTAACGCGGAACGCTACGACTTCCTGAAGTGGGGCTCCAAGAGCTTCGAGAACTTCACCGCCGTACCTCCCGGCACCGGCATCTGCCACCAGGTGAACCTGGAATATATCGGCAAGGGCGTGTGGTCTTCCAACGGCCCCGATGGCGCGGCCGTGGCTTACCCCGACACCTGCGTGGGCACGGACAGCCACACCACCATGATCAACGGCCTTGGCGTGCTGGGCTGGGGCGTGGGCGGTATCGAGGCGGAGGCCGCCATGCTCGGCCAGCCGATCTCCATGCTGATCCCCGAAGTCGTCGGCTTCAAGCTGACCGGCAAGATGGCCGAAGGCATCACCGCGACCGACCTCGTGCTCACCTGCGTGCAGATGCTGCGCGAAGTGGGCGTGGTGGGCCGCTTCGTGGAGTTCTACGGCCCGGGCGTCTCGCAGCTGTCGCTGGCAGACCGTGCCACGATCGCCAACATGGCTCCGGAATACGGCGCCACCTGCGGCTTCTTCGGCATCGACGACAAGACGCTGGAATACATGCGCCTGACCGGCCGCGACGAGGAAACGATCGCACTGGTCGAAGCCTACAGCCGCGAGCAGGGCATGTGGTTCACGCCGGAGAACGAGCCGGTCTTCACCAAGACGCTGGAACTGGACGTTGGCAGCGTGGTGCCCAGCCTGGCCGGCCCCAAGCGCCCGCAGGACAAGGTCGCCCTTCCCGAAGTGGACGAGCTGTTCAACTCGGACCTCAAGTCCATCTATTCCAAGGATGCTCCCGCCCGTGTCGGCGTGGACGGCAAGGACCACGATATCGGCGATGGCGACGTCGTGATTGCGGCCATCACAAGCTGCACCAACACCAGTAACCCGGACGTGCTGATCGCCGCGGGCCTCGTCGCCAAGAAGGCGGTCGAGAAGGGCCTGACGCCCAAGCCGTGGGTCAAGACGAGCCTCGCGCCCGGATCGCAGGTGGTCACCGATTACCTGACAAAGTCCGGCCTGCAGGATTATCTCAACCAGATCGGCTTCGACCTCGTTGGTTATGGCTGCACGACCTGCATCGGCAATTCCGGCCCGCTCGCGCCGCCGATCAGCAAGGCGATCAATGGCAACGATATCGTCGCTGCCAGCGTGCTGTCGGGCAACCGCAACTTCGAAGGCCGCGTCAGCCCGGACGTGCGCGCCAACTTCCTCGCCAGCCCGCCGCTGGTGGTGGCCTATGCGCTGAAGGGCACGGTCACCGAAGACCTGACCACCACGCCCATCGGCCAGGACCAGGACGGCAATGACGTGATGCTGGCGGACCTGTGGCCGACCAATGCCGAAGTGCACGAGCACCGCGCCGCCAATATCGACCGCGACATGTTCGTCACCCGCTATGCCGACGTCTACAAGGGCGACGAGCACTGGCAGGCGGTGAAGGTCGAGGCATCCGACACCTATGGCTGGAACCCGGGCAGCACTTATGTCGCCAGCCCGCCCTTCTTCGAAGGCATGGGCATGACGCCGGAAACGGTGACCGACATCGTGGATGCCAAGCCGCTGGCCGTACTTGGCGATTCCGTCACCACCGACCACATCAGCCCGGCCGGCTCCATCAAGGAAGATTCGCCCGCAGGCGAATATCTGAAGAGCCATCAGGTCGCGAAGGCAGACTTCAACTCCTACGGCAGCCGCCGCGGGAACCACGAGGTCATGATGCGCGGCACCTTTGCCAACATCCGCATCAAGAACGAAATGGTCCCCGGCGTCGAGGGCGGCTACACCACCTACAAGGGTGAGCAGATGGCCATCTACGATGCCGCCATGAAGCACCGCGACGATGGCACGCCGCTGGTGGTCATCGCCGGCAAGGAATACGGCACCGGCTCCAGCCGCGACTGGGCGGCCAAGGGCACCATCCTGCTGGGCGTGCGCGCCGTGATCGTGGAGAGCTTCGAGCGTATCCACCGCTCCAACCTGGTTGGCATGGGCGTGCTGCCGCTGCAGTTCCACGAAGGCCAGACGCGCGAGACACTGGGCCTGACGGGCGAGCACACCTTCTCCATCCGCGGCCTGGCAGACCTGACGCCTGGCCAGGACGTGGAAGTGGAAGCGACCGGACCCGATGGCTCCACCAGCACCTTCACCGTGAAGTGCCGCATCGATACCGCCAACGAGATGGATTACTACCGCAACGGCGGCATCTTGCAGTATGTGATCCGCAAACTGGCAGCGTGATGCCTAACCGCAGCCGACATCCTGCAGTCGTCTTTGCGCTGGCATTCTTACCAGCCATCGGTGCTTGCGGGGACGATGCTGCAGATGCCGGGGATCGGGACCTGGTCCCGGTCATCCTGGATTCCGTCGTTGGTCTGGTCGAGCCGGACGAACTGGCTCGTCTCAAGGCTTCGGACGACGTCATTCTGATAGATGTGCGCACGGAAGAAGAATTTTCCGAAGGGCATATACCGGGCGCGTGGAATATGCCGATCGAAGATTTCGATCCGGCGAGCCTTCCGATAACTGAAGGACGCGCGATCATTCTGTACTGCCGGAGTGCCAACCGCTCTGCAAAGGCGGCGCAAATGCTGTCTCGCGCGCAAGGCGGCAAGGAAGTGCGCCACCTCGCGGGTGGGATAAAAGCTTGGCGCAATGCCGGATACCAGACCACCCGAAGCGGCGAGTGACGCACCCGTGGTTGATGACGGCAAAAATGGCTTCAGCATCAGTTTCGGCGGCTCCGGCAGCGGCGTCACCGGGCAGGCGAGCGGGTTCTCCCTCGGCCGCCACGCCAGCCCGCCGGTCGACCCGATGTCCGATCCGGACAAGCTGGCGGCCATCGGCAAGATGGTGCGCGAGCGGCTGGAAGCACGCGGCGATGCGGAATATCTCGGCAATGGGAAGGCGGACCTTTACCGGATCCGGGGCTTCCTTGACCGCAACGAGTGCCGCAGGCTGGTAAAGGTCATCGACCGCAAGATCGGCCCGTCCACCCTGTTCAAGGGCACGGAGATCGACGGCTTCCGCACCAGCTCAACGCATTATTTCGCAGCGGGCGACCCGGACACCACCGCGCTGGAGACCAAGATCGACGCGCTGCTGGGCCTGCCGCATATGCTCGCCGAGACGACGCAGGGCCAGCGCTACATGGCGGGGCAGCAGTTCAAGCACCACCAGGACTTCTTCCACGAAACGGAAGCCTACTGGCAGGATGAGCGCCGCCGCGGAGGGCAGCGCACGTGGACAGCCATGGTCTATCTCAACGAGCCGGAGGAAGGCGGCGCGACCGACTTCAAGGATGTCGGCGTGGCCATCCCACCGGAACGCGGCGCGATCATCGTGTGGAACAACATGGGGCGCGATGGGCGGCCGAACCACCAGACCCTGCACGCCGGGACGCCGGTGATCGCGGGCAGCAAATATGTGATCACCCAGTGGTACCGGCTGTTCCCCTGGAGCATTGAGCAGCGCTGACGCCCGGCCAGGTCGCGCCTTCGCCCTCAAAACTCACCTGACAAAGAAAAAGGCCGGGATCGCTCCCGGCCTTCCCCTGTCTGTCGGTGCGCGAGGCCTCAGGCGGCTTCGGCGCGATCCGCCGGTTTCTTGCGACGGCGGCGGGCAAAGACCGCTGCCGCACCGGCGCCGAACAGGATCATCATCGGCGGTGCAGGAACCTGCGTGCCGGATGTCGTGCTTGTCATGCCCGAGGAGCCGCTGGTGGACGTCGAGGTGGAACCGCTCGTGCTGGAGCTGGTGGAGCCCGAGGTCGAACCGCTGCTGTTCGAGCTGGTCGACGTCGTCATGTTGCCCGAGCTGCCGCTGGACGAAGAAGACGAGGACGAAGAGGACGAGGAGCTGCTGCTGGAGCTGCCGCTCGAACCGTTGCTGCCGCCACTGCCGCCACTGCTGGAGGACGAACCACTCGACGAGCCGCTGGAGCTGCCGCTGGACGAACCACCATTAGAGCCGCCGCTGGAAGAGGACGAACCGCTCGACGAGCCGCTGGAGCTACCGCTGGACGAACCGCCGTTAGAGCCGCCGCTGGACGAGGACGAACCACTCGAGCTGGACGAGCTGCTGGAGCTCGAGTTGCCGGAGCTGCCGCCCGAACCACCTGTGGTGGTGGTCGTCGTGCCGCCCGTGGTCGTCATGCCACCAGTCGTGGTGCCAGGATGGCCACTCGTGTTGCCACTGGTGTTTCCACTCGTATTTCCGCTGGTGTTCCCGCTCGTGTTGCCACTGGTGTTCCCGCTCGTGTTGCCGCTCGTATTGCCCGAGGACGACCCGCTGCTCGACGAAGACGAGGAGGAGGAAGACGACGAGGAGGACGAGGACGAGGAGCTCGAAGAACTCGAGACATTACCCGAGCTGGACGAGGTCGAGGTCACGTTGCCCGAAGACGAGGTAGAGCTGACGTTACCCGAAGAGGACGTCGAGCTGACATTGCCCGAGGACGAGGTCGACGTGACACCGCCTGTGGAGGTGCTGGTCGAGGCATTGTTGCCCGAAGAACTCGTCACGCTGCCCGAGGAGCTGGTCACAGTACCCGAGGAGCTGGTCACGCCGCCCGAAGAGCTGCTGACCGCGCCGCTGGACGAAGACACTGCGCCGGACGAGCTGGAAACGTTGCCCGAAGAGCTCGAAACGCCGCCAGTGCTGGACGAAACGCCGCCCGTGCTGCTGGTCACGCCGCCGGTCGAGGACGACACGGCCCCCGACGAGCTGGACACATTGCCCGACGTCGACGTGGAGCTGATCCCGCCGGTCGAGGAGCTGACGCTGCCGCTGGAAGTCGAGACACCGCCAGTGGTGGTGGACGAGCTGGACCCGCCGGTGCTGGAACCGCCCGTCGTGGAACTGATGTTCCCGCTGGACGAACCGCCCGTCGAGGTCGTGCTGGTCACGCCGCCGGTGGTCGAACCGCCGGTGGACGAACCGCCCGTGGTGCTCGAGATGCCGCCGGTCGTGGAACCACCGGTCGTGCTGGAAATGCCGCCCGTGGTGGAGCCGCCCGAAGATGTCGAGCTGCCGGTCGAGCTGTTATCGATGTTGATATCGATATTGATGTTGCCCGAGCTGTTGCCGCCATCGCCGGAGGACGAACCGCTGGAGGTGGAGCCGCCGGAGGTGGAAGTCGAACCGCCCGACGTCGAGGTCGACGTACCGCCGCCGGAGGAGCTTACGTCCCCGCCGTTGTTGCGATTGTCGATGATGATGTCGCCGATCGAGGAACCGCCCGATCCGCCGCCGAAGAACCCACCGAAGAAGCCACCGCCGAAGCCGCCACCAAATCCGCCGGAGCCGCCGATGATCACCGGGCCGCCACCGCCGCCGCCAACGACACCGCTACCCTGCGGCAGTTGCGGTAGGGGCATGGGGATCGTGCGGTATGCGTATTCTTCCTGCATCGGCTGTTCGCAGCAGTCTTCCTGCACCACGCGGCGCACGCGCTTGACGCGCTTGGGAACACGGCGCTCGGCGCGCTTGACGTAGCGGACCGGCTTCTCGCCGCCCTTCACCACGCTCTGCGCACCTTTACCCGATTTGTAGGTAACCACTTCGGCCTGGGGCTCGGCGACATGCACCGCGCCACCAGCAACCAGCGTACCACCGGCCGCAACAGCGGACAGTTTCGCAAGGGCCATACGTACCGACATGGACTATACTCTCTCAGCTTCCCGGGAGTTGAAGGAACTTGCCCGATTGGCAGGCCCGTGGCTCTCCGTTGCTTCCAAGAACACCTGTCGGCAGGCAAACGGCAATCGCGTTAACCATGAAAAAGCGACCGCGAGGTCATTTTTTTGGTGGCTGTCCGCCTGATGAACGCGACCTGTCCCGATGTGGAACCGAAACCGCGCCAAATCCCTAACGTGAATTAGGAATTTGCCTTCACCATCATGCCTCCGGCGTATCGAAAAGACCGGATTGGGAGCCCGAATCACGCGATTCGGACGGGTTTGCCGGAGGCGTCAGGCCGAGGTGTTTCCACCCCCCGTCATTGAGGCAGCGCCCGCGCGCGCTGCGGGCCACCAGGCCCAGCTGGATGAGGTAGGGCTCCACCACTTCCTCCACTGTGTCGCGCGGTTCGGCGAGGCCGGCGGCGAGCGTTTCTACCCCCACCGGGCCGCCCTTGTAGGTCTCTGCGATCATGGTGAGGTAGCGGCGGTCCATCGCATCGAGCCCGAGCGAATCCACCTCCAGCCGCGTCAGCGCGCCGTCCGCGACCTGCGCCGTCACCGTCCCGTCCCCCGCGACATGGGCGAAATCGCGCACCCGGCGCAGCAGGCGGCCGGCCACGCGCGGCGTCCCGCGTGCGCGGCGCGCGATCTCGCGCGCGCCCGCGTTCTCTATCGTCAGGTCCAGCAGCCGCGCAGCGCGGGTGACGACCTGAGTCAGCTCCGCCTCGGTATAGAAGTTCAGCCGCACAGGAATGCCGAAGCGATCGCGCAGCGGCGTGGTCAGCAGGCCCTGCCGCGTCGTCGCGCCCACAAGCGTGAAGGGAGGCAAGTCGATCCGCACGCTGCGCGCCGACGGCCCCTCGCCTATGATGATGTCGAGCGCGCGGTCCTCCATCGCCGGATAGAGCACTTCCTCGACCACCGGATTGAGGCGGTGGATTTCGTCGATGAACAGGACATCGTTGGGTTCGAGGTTCGTCAGCAGCGCGGCCAGGTCGCCCGCCTTTGCGATGACCGGCCCGCTGGTGGCGCGGAAGCCCACGCCCATTTCCTTAGCCACGATCTGCGCCAGCGTGGTCTTCCCCAGCCCCGGCGGGCCGAAGAACAGCACGTGGTCCATCGCCTCGCCGCGCCCGCGCGCCGCCTCGATAAAGACGCGCAAATTCTCCCGCGCCGCCTCCTGCCCGACGAACTCGCCAAGCGACTTAGGCCGCAGCGCCGCATCCGGGTCCTCGGGCTGGCGGATGGGGGTGAGGTCAGGGTTGGTGGTCACGATGCGCAATCCGACGATCAAGTGCGATGAGCGCACCGGCCGCCCACTGAAGAGCTGGCATGAAAATAAAACCAAGGGCGTCAGTTGATGAGCCTGGTCGATACGCCATGTCATAGATCGCCAGCGATCCCAACATGGCAATAACGAAGAAGGCGATTATCCAAACGGTATCAAGACTCATTCGCCAAGTCACAAACACGATTGGCGACACGGTCCAGAGAAAAAAGAGAAGGAGGAATGGCGTTTCAATGATGTTCCAGCCAATGCCCATTCCGGACATCGCGCAAAAAACCAATACACTATAGAGTATTGCCAAGGCATAGAACGGTAGTTTCGATTTCAAGATCACCCCGCCGCCTTCTTAAGCGCTACGCGGATCAGGTCGCTCTCGCTCGCATCTTCTCCCAGTTCAGCCTGGGCCTGGGCGACGGCGCTCGCGGCTACCACGGGCTTGAAGCCAAGGTTCTGCAGGGCGCTCACCGCATCGGCGCTCGCTCCACCTGCGGGGGAGACAACGCCGCCTCCCGCGCCCGCAACACCGCCGCCGGGCAGCGCGCCTGCCTTGTCCTTCAGCTCATTCACGATGCGCCCGGCCAGTTTCGGTCCCACGCCCTGCGCGCGGGCGACCGTCGCCGCGTCCACTCCGGCGCAGGCATCGCGCAGCTCGCCGGTCGAAAGCGCGGAGAGGATGGCGAGCGCCACCTTGCTGCCCACGCCCTGCACCTGGGTCAGCAGGCGGAACCAGTCCCGTTCGCCCGCATCGGCAAAGCCCAGCAGGCGCATGTCGTTCTCGCTGACCTGCAGGTCCGTGAAGACGGTGCAGTCGTCGCCCTCGCCGCCGAGCGCGGACAGCGTCTTGGATGAGCAATGGACGAGGTAGCCCACACCGCGCACGTCGATCACCGCCCAGTCCGCGCCCGTTTCGTCCAGCCTGCCGGTGAGTTTCGCAATCATGGTTTGTTCTTGGCGCGAAACTAAGCCTTGGTCCAGCGCTGCTGGACACTTCCCCACGCCTGCGCCAGAGATTGCGCGCATGAGCTGGAACACTTTCGGACGCGCATTCCGCTTCACCACCTGGGGCGAGAGCCATGGCCCGGCGCTGGGCGTGGTGGTCGATGGCTGCCCGCCCGGCCTGATGCTGGACGAAGCGGCGATCCAGCCCTTTCTCGACGCGCGGCGTCCGGGGCAGAGCAAGTTCACCACGCAGCGGCAGGAGGCGGACCAGGTGCGTATCCTGTCAGGCGTGTTCGAAGGCCGGACAACCGGCACGCCGATCAGCCTGATGATCGAAAATACGGACCAGCGGTCCAAGGATTATTCCGAAATCGCCAAGGCTTACCGCCCCGGCCATGCCGATTATGCCTATGACGCGAAATACGGCGTCCGCGATTATCGCGGTGGCGGCAGGTCGAGCGCGCGGGAGACCGCGGCGCGCGTGGCGGCGGGCGCGATTGCGCGGCTGGCGATCCCGGAGGTCGAAGTGCTGGCCTATGTCAGCGAGATCGGCGGCGATGCCATCGACCACGCGAATTTCGATGCGGCGGAAATCGCGAACAACCCCTTCTTCTGCCCGGACGCCGAGGCCGCCAAGCGCTGGGAGGCGCTGGTGGACGATGCCCGGAAGGCCGGATCCTCGCTCGGCGCGGTGGTGGAGTGCGTGGCTAAGGGCGTGCCCGCCGGATGGGGCGCACCGGTCTATGCCAAGCTCGACAGCGACCTTGCCGCCGCGATGATGACCATCAACGCCACCAAGGGCGTGGAGATCGGCGACGGTTTCGCCGCCGCGCGCCTTTCCGGCGAGGAGAATGCGGACGAGATGCGCAGCGGCGAAGGCGCCGGGCCGGAATTCCTGGCGAACCATTCGGGCGGCGTGGCCGGCGGCATCAGCACCGGCCAGCCGGTGGTCTGCCGCGTGGCTTTCAAGCCGACCAGTTCCATCCTGACCCCGCGCAAGTCCGTCACCAGCGATGGCGAGGAGACGGAAGTGCGCACGAAAGGCAGGCACGACCCCTGCGTGGGCATTCGCGGCGCACCGGTGGTGGAGGCGATGATGGCTCTGGTGCTGGCCGACCACAAATTGCTGCACCGCGCGCAATGCGGCTGAAGTCCTTTGCCCTGATCGTGGCGACGGCGGTCTGCGCGGCGCTCATAGCGATAGCCGCTTACGAGCGCGGCCGGTCGAGCGTGCCTCCCGCTCCCGAGCAAGGCTACACCTATCCCCAGGGCCGCAGCCATTACACGCGGCAGCAGGCGGCGCATTTCGGCAAGGCGGACAGCGTCATCATTGGCGACAGCCTGGTGGAACAGACCGATTTCTCCGGGGTCTGCGGGCGGACATTCCAGGCGGGACTGGGTGGCAGCAGTGCCGTGGATGCAATTAATGCCCTGCCCGCGATCGTGCAGCACACCGATCCGAAGGTCGTCTTCATCGCGATCGGCACGAACTATTTCACGAGCGGCGACCAGCTGGCAGATCTGGAAAACGAATATCCCTATCTGATCGACGCTGCAGACGGCCGGCAGGTGGTGCTGGTGGGCATCCACAATTCCGACAAGGGCGATGCTTTCATCGCCGCCTTGGCGAAAGACGCAGGTTACGAGTTCGTCGCGATGCCGGAGGGGCCGCTGATGATGGACAAGCTGCATTTCACCACCGAGGGCTCGGAGCGGTTCCGGCAGGCGATTGCCGAGGCTTGCCCGCTTTAGGCAGCCAGCCGAATCGGTTGGGAAACTACCGGGTTCCCGCCTTTCGCCGCATACGCGCCCCGCTCCGCCGAGTAAGCGGAACAAGCGATTATTCCCGTGCATTTAATCGATTGGACGAATTAGCGGGGAGGGCGCATCCTCCTGCGCAATCACAGGTTACGATTCTCAACAGGAGAGACACACGATGGACGCTGCAACAGGTTCGATTTCCGGGGGCGGTTGCCCCTTCCATGGCGATGGCGGGGCACGCGCCCTGCTGGGCCGCACCAATCGCGACTGGTGGCCCGATGCGCTGGACCTGGAAATCCTGACGCAGGGCGGCAAGAACGCCGACCCGCTGGGCGAGGATTTCGATTATGCCGAGGCGTTCAACGCCATCGATTACAACGCGCTGAAGGCGGACCTGACCGCGCTGATGACCGACAGCCAGGAATGGTGGCCGGCCGATTACGGGCATTACGGCCCCTTCTTCATCCGCATGGCATGGCACGCTGCCGGCACTTATCGCACCGGCGATGGCCGCGGCGGTTCCTCCAGCGGCCAGCAGCGCTTCGCCCCGCTCAACAGCTGGCCGGATAACGGCAACCTCGACAAGGCCCGCCGCCTGCTGTGGCCGATCAAGCAGAAGTACGGCAAGAACATCAGCTGGGCCGACCTGTTCATCCTGACCGGCAATGTCGCCATCGAAAGCATGGGCGGCCCGGTCTTCGGCTTCGGCGGCGGCCGTGCCGATGTCTATGAGCCCGAGCATGTGTACTGGGGTACGGAAGAACAATGGGTCGATACCGGCGCCGAAACGCGCATCAACCCCGATGAAGGCAAGGCGCTGGAGAACCCGCTCGCGGCGATCCAGATGGGCCTCATCTACGTCAATCCGGAAGGTCCGGGCGGCAATCCCGATCCGCTGCAGTCGGCCCGCGACATGCGCGAGACCTTCGGCCGCATGGCCATGAACGACGAGGAAACCGTCGCCCTCACCGCTGGCGGCCACGCCTTCGGTAAGGCGCACGGCGCCAAGCCTGCCGACAGCTTCGGCGGCGCGCCCGAAAGCGAGAACCTGGCGCTGCAGGGCTTCGGCTGGCTGAACGACAAGGAAGAGATTGCCAATGGCAATATCACCACGTCGGGCATCGAAGGCGCGTGGACGCCCAATCCCACCCAGTGGGGCGGCGATTACTTCCGCCTGCTGTTCAAATACGATTACGAGCTGGTCGAAAGCCCGGCAGGGGCCAAGCAGTGGCAGCCGGTGAACCCTGACGAGGAAGACATGGCGCCCGACGCGCGCGATGCTTCCAAGAAGGTGCCCACCATGATGACCACCGCCGACATGGCGCTGAAGATGGACCCGGATTATCGCAAGATTTCCGAACGCTTCCGCGACGACCAGGCGGCGCTGGACGATGCCTTCGCCCGCGCATGGTTCAAGCTGTGCCACCGCGATATGGGCCCCAAGATCCGCTACATGGGTCCGGAAGTCCCCGCCGAAGACCTGATCTGGCAGGACCCGGTCCCGGCCGGCTCCAAGCCTTCGGACAGCGCCGTGTCGGACTTCAAGTCTAGGGTACTGGATAGCGGCCTGACTGTCTCCGAGCTGGTGAAGACCGCCTGGGCGTCCGCCTCCACCTATCGCAATTCGGACCACCGCGGCGGCGCCAATGGCGCGCGTATCCGCCTGGCCCCGCAGAAGGACTGGAAGGCGAACGAACCGGACAAGCTGGATGCCGTCCTCTCCAAGCTGGACGAAATCCGCGGCGACCTGTCGATGGCCGATGCCATCGTCCTGGCCGGTGCAGCAGCAATCGAGAAGGCAGCCAAGGATGGCGGCCACTCGCTGTCCCTTGACGTCACGACCGGCCGCGGCGATGCCACGGACGAGCACACGGACGCCGAGAGCTTCGAGCCGATGGAACCCTTCGCCGATGGTTTCCGCAATTACCTGCAGACCAAGGCGAGCGTGAAGACCGAGGACATGCTGGTCGACAAGGCCAACCTCCTCGGCCTCTCCATCCCGGAAATGACCGCACTGGTCGGCGGGATGCGCGCGCTGGGCGCGGTCTATGGCGATGAAGGCCACGGGGTCCTGACGGACCGCGCAGGCACACTGTCCAACGACTTCTTCGTCAACCTCCTCGACATGGGCACCGAATGGTCCGTGGTCGATGAGAGCGGCGACGAGGAATTCGTGGGCAAGGACCGGAAGACCGGTGACAAGCGCTGGACCGCCACGCGCACGGACCTGGTCTTCGGCTCCAACAGCCAGCTGCGCGCGATCGCGGAAGTGTTCGCGGAAAGCGGCGGCGAGGCCAAGTTCCTCGAAACCTTCGCCTCTGCTTGGACCAAGGTCATGGATGCCGACCGGTTCGACCTGACCCACGCCAAGTACCACGGCTGATCCTCACCGATCGGCCAAGGGTCGCAAGGAAACCCCCGGCAGCAATGCCGGGGGTTTCTTTTTGCGCGGAACACGCAGCTGCCCCCAAGCGTCGTCAGGTCAAGGCAGACTTGAGGACACTTCATGAGCGAATACACCCAGTTGGGCCGGCTGCACCTGGCCGGCGAATGGCGCAGCGGAAGCGGCAAGACGCTGACCAATGTGTGCCCATGGGACGAGAGCACGATTTTCGAGATGGACGGCGCCACGCCCGATGACGTGGACGAGGCGTACCGTGCCAGTGCCGAGGCGCAGCGCGAATGGGCTGCAATGCCTCCCGCCGCCCGCTCCGCCAAGATGCACGCCATCGCGGACATCCTGGAAAGCCGGAAGGACGAGATTGCCGCATGGATCGTGCGCGAGGTCGGCGGGACGCAGCTGAAGGCCGCGCTGGAAATGATGCTGGTCACGCAGGTTGCGCGGCAGGAAGCGGCCGCCCTGCCCTTCATGGTGGAAGGTGCGATCCTGCCCGAAAGCCTGCCCGGCAAGGAAAGCCGCGCTTACCGCCAGCCTGCCGGCGTGATCGCGCTCGTCTCGCCATGGAATTTCCCGGCACAGCTGACCGCCCGCACACTGTTCCCCGCGCTGGCGCTGGGCAATGGCGTGGTGGTGAAGCCTGCGAGCGATTCCATCGTCACGGGCGGCACCATCTTCGCCGCCATCTGCGAAGAGGCGGAACTGCCGCCCGGCCTCGTCGCCGTGCTGCCCGGATCGGGCTCCGAAATCGGCGATGCGATGGTGCAGCACCCCGTCCCCTCCGTTGTGTCCTTCACCGGCTCCACCCCGGTGGGGCGCGGCGTGGGCAAGGCGGCCATGGATTCAGGCCGACTGAAGTCGCTGGAGCTGGAACTGGGCGGCAATTCACCCATCGTGGTGCTGGACGATGCCGATGTGGACTACGCGGTGGAGGCCAGCGTCTGGGGCAAGTTCGTCCACCAGGGCCAGATCTGCATGATCGCCAACCGCATCGTGGTGGAAGACGCAATCTACGACGAGTTCGCCGCAAAGTTCGTCGCGCGCACGAAGCAGCTGGTGGTGGGCAAGCGCGATGCGGCCGACTGCATGATCGGCCCCATCGTCAACCGCGACCAGTTCGATGGCATCATGGACATGATCGCCAAGGCGAAGGACCAGGGCGCGACCTGCGCGCTGGGCGGCGATCCGGACGGATTGGTCATCCCGCCACATGTCTTCACCGATGTGGCGGAGGACAACTGCCTTGTCGCAAACGAGATATTCGGGCCCGTCGCCCCGATCCAGCGCGCGCGGGACGAGAACCACGCGCTAGAGCTGGCGAACAATACGGAGATGGGGCTTTCCAGTTCCGTGTTCAGCCGCGACGAGGGCCGCGCGCTCGCCTTTGCCAGACAGATCGACGCGGGCATGACTCACATCAACGACCAGACCGTTAACGACAGCCCTTTCAGCCCCTTCGGCGGGGCCAAGAATTCCGGCATAGGACGCTTCAACGGGCGCTGGGCGGTGGATGCCTTCACCACCACACGCTGGATCAGCGTGCAGCACGGAAAGCGGCAATTCCCCTTCAGCGCAAACGATCTGGGCTAAGACCCCGTCAGCGGCGCCGCTTCAGGACAAGGTAAAGCGCACCCTCGCCCCCGTGGCGGCGGTGCGCTTTGCGTATCGCGGCGATGGAGGAGGCGTGCGGGCCTGCCGCCAGCCAGTCCAGGATCTTTGCCCGAATGGCGCCGCGCCTGCTGCCCCGGTCTGCGGCATCGACGGGGCGCGACTTGCCGGTGATGACCAGCACCAGCCGCGCATCCATGGCCAGCGCCTGCCTGATGCCGTGGTCCAGCCGGGCATGGGCCTGGTCCAGCGTATGGCCATGCAGGTCCAGCGTGAAATCGGGCGCGATGGCTGCGCGGCCCAGCCGGCGCTCCCAATGGGAATCGAGATTGCCGCCCGATTGTGAGCCGGACCTCGGCGCTGGCGGCGGGGCGGTGCGCGGCTTCGCCTGCGATCCGACCTTGGGAAGCCTTCCGCTCGTGAATGGCTGCGGCACCGGTCTGGCAGGCGCGGAAGGCGGCGGTGCCACCGGTGCGGCAATCGGGGCGGATTTGGAATTGCGCGCGGAAAACGGCTTGGAAGCGGCCCGGTCCAGCGGCGTTACGCTCGCGGCCAGTTTCGCCCAGGCCTCGGCCTCGGCGTCGCTCAGTCCGCGTGGGGGTTTCAATTTACGCCGAGGCGGTCAAGCGCACCCTTGGGCAGCAGGATCAGCGCCTGTCCGCGCCCGCTCATCCCGCCGGCAATCTCGCGCGAATCCACGCCTGCACCCCAGAATGTGTCGAAGCGGTTGGCGCCCTTGATGGCCCCGCCGGTATCCTGCGCGACCCACAGGCCATTGGCTTCCGGACGGTCGAGCGCAAGCCAGACGGGCGCGCCATAGGGCACGAAGTTCGGGTCAACCGCTACGCTGCTTTCGCGGCGCACGGGCACGCCGAGCGAACCGAGCGGTCCGTCGCCCACCAGCTCGCGGAAGAAAATCCAGCTCTGGTTCATGCGCATCAGCGCGTCGCCGTCCTCGGGGTTTTCGCGGATGTAGCGCATGATGCCCTGCATGCTGCCGGGATACTGGCCGGGCCCGTCGCCCAGAAGGCCCTGGTCGCGCATGACGCGCCCGATGCCGGTGTAGCCCCGCCCGTTCTGCCCGGCATAGCCGATGCGCATGACCTCGCCATTGGGGCCGATCAACTGGCCGGAGCCCTGGATCTGCAGGAAGAAGAATTCCACCTCGTCGCGGGCCCAGGCGATCTCCAGCCCGCGCCCGGCGAGCGCGCCGTCCACGATCTCGCCGCGGTCGTAATAGGGCACGTGGTCGCCATTCTCGTCGATCCGGCCGAGCGGGGCGCGCCCGTCCCGCTCCTCGGCAGGCGTGTCCTTGGGCCATGCACGCACCAAGTCGGACGGCATGGCGTAGACCGGCACGTCGTAACCCGGCTGCCGCTCCCGCACGCCGGCGATCTGCGGCTCGAAATAGCCGGTGGCGAAAGCTTCGCCCTCACCCACGCGGGCGGTTTCGAAATTCTCGGTGAAGAAGCGGTCGGCCCGCTCCATAGGCCAGGTGGAGGCCAGCCTGCACGGCTGCGTCCAGTCATCCAGCCGCGTCAGCCCGCTCTTGTCTTCCCGTTTGAGGATGACGGGGCAGCTTTCGACGAAACTGGCCAGCGCGCCCTGCGCGTCTGCCAGCGTGAAACCCAACGAAGAAATGCCCGGCCCGCGTTCCACGCCCGTCAGCAGCGCGGTGGGCGCGGCAGGCGGTGAGGGAAGCGGTGTGGGTTCAGGCTCCGGCTCCGCGCCGGGCGGGATGATCGTGCTGCACGCACCAAGCACCAGCAGCGGTGCGGCAAGAAGTGCGCCGGCAGTGCGGCGCAGCATGCGTGCCCCCCGCACCTGCATCAGCCTGCGTCGGTCTCGTCGAGCAGCCAGGCCGGGTCGCCCGAGCCGATATCGCGGCTGAAGGTCCAGATGTCGCGGCTTTCCACGGCATCGTCCAGCGAGCCAGCGATGACATTGCCATCCTTGTCGCGCGTGACGGCGGCGATATCGGATACGAAGCGCACGGCGATGCGGGCCACCTTGCCGTCGAGCGAAGCGGAGTGGACCGTCTCGTCCTCGATGCGGATCAGCTTGTTGGCCAGCGTCTCGCCCGCGGCGTCGCGCGCATCGATGGCACCGGCAAAGCTGGCATAGACATCATCGTCGCACAGTTCGCGCAGCGTATCCTTGTCGCCTTCCCAGAAGGCTTCCAGGATCATGCCATAAGCGGCCTTCGCGCCTTCGAGGAAGGACAGGAGGTCGAAGCCCCGGTCGGCGCCGGAAATCTGCTGCAGGCCTTTTTCGATCGCCGGGGGGAAGCCAACCAACGCGCGCGGCGCGGGCTCGGCCTGCGGCGTGCTGGCGAGATCGGGCCGCTCGCGCACCTGCGCGGCCTGCCGCTCGCGCTGTTCGGCTGCTTCGCGCTTGGCCTCGAACCGCTGTACGGCGGCCTCCTCCTCATGCTCCGCCCGGCGGCCCAGCACCGAATACAGGCGCAGGCCGAGGAAGACGGCGATGGCGGCGAGGATGACGATTTCCAATATCACGAATTTCTGTCCCGAAGCGTGCGAAAAGCCCCCGAAATACGGGGCCTGACGCGATGTGTTCCTACCGTGCCTGAAATAAGGTGCGATTTCAAATGAACAAGCGCTGGCTGCCGGGGCATCTATGCGATGCGCGTTGCCCGCGGCGGCCACCGGTGCTAGGCGCGCGGCCAATCCACAAACACGCAAGATACAGGATACCGATTCCATGGCCGAAGACAGCGACGTGCTGACCGACCTCGACAATGCCGCCAAGGCAGCCAACGGCGCGGATACGCAGCCGGTTGCAGGCATCATCAGCCAGTATGTGAAGGACCTTTCGGTCGAGAACCCGAAGGCGCCCGACAGCTTCCAGTGGACCGACCAGCCGGAAATGGACGTGCAGTTCAACATCCAGGCCAAAGACGTGAACGAGGAAGTGATCGAGGTGGAACTCAAGATCACCTGCACCAGCAAGTGCCAGCAGGGCACGGCTTACATAGTCGACCTGGCCTATTGCGGGCTGGTGGGCATGCGCAACATGCCGGACGACCAGAAGCACGCCTTCACCTATGCCGAAGCGCCGCGTTTCCTGTTCCCCTTCGCACGCGCCATCATCGCCAATGCGGTGCGCGATGCAGGTTTCCAGCCGCTGGTGCTGGACCCGGTGGACTTCCAGGGCCTTTACCTGCAGCAGCTGCAGGCCAAGCAGGCACAGGAAGCCGGTGAAGCCCCCGTGGGCGACGCGGCGAACTGAGCGTTAGCACACTCGCGCACGGGTTCATGACATGAGCCTGCTCAAGCATGTCGGGACGATCGGCGGGCTGACAATGGTCAGCCGCGTCGCTGGCATGGCGCGCGAGATGATCTTCAGCCGCGTGCTGGGGGCCAATGCGGTCACCGATGCGTGGTTCCAGGCCTTCATCATCCCCAACGTCTTCCGCCGACTGTTCGCGGAAGGCGCGTTTTCGGCCGCCTTCGTGCCGATGTTTTCCAAGCGGCTGCACGGCAGCACGGATCCGGAAACCGGGCTGGAGGAGGCGCGCAGTTTCAGCGCCGATGTGCTGAGCGTGTTCCTGCCCGTGCTGATCGCGCTATGCGCGGTGATGCTGCTGGCCATGCCGGGCGTAATCTGGCTGCTGGCGGACAAGCCGGTGGACCCCGCCGAATTCGCCCTGGCGGTGGATTTCGCGCGGATCATGTTTCCTTACATCGTGCTGGTCAGCCTGGTGACGCTGTTCACCGGCATGCTGAATTCGGTCAGCCGTTTCGCGCCCGGTGCCAGCTTCCCCATCATCCTCAACATCGTGCTGATCGCTGCCCTGCTGCTGGGCGAGCGGGCCATCGATGAAGGCGCGAGCGTCGAGCAGGTCGCCTACGGCGTTGCCTGGGCGGTCACGGGCGCGGGCGTGATGCAGCTGGCGTGGCTATACACCTGGGTCCGGGTCGAAGGTTTCGAGGTGAAGCTGCGCCTGCCGCGCCTGACGCCGGAGGTAAAGCGGCTGGGCATCATCGCCCTGCCCGCAGCCATCGGCGGCGGCGCGTACCAGATCAACACGCTGGTCCAGCTCTATTTCCTCAACCAGCTGCAAAGCGGTTCGGTCAGTTACATGAATTATGCCGACCGGCTGAACCAGCTGCCGCTGGGCATCATCGGCATAGCGCTGAGCACCGCGATCCTGCCCACGCTTTCGCGCTTCGTGGGCAGCGATAACCGCGAGGGCGCGAGCCGCGTGCAGTCAGACGCGATTGAGCTGTCCATGCTGCTGACCATCCCCGCAGCGGTGGCCATGGCCATTTGCGCCACGCCCTTCATCACCATGATCTTCCAGGGCGGGCGCTTCGACCTGGCCGATGCGGCGACCACCGGCAATGTGCTCGCAGCGCTGGTGCTGGGCCTGCCAGCCTATGTGCTGGTGAAGGTGCTGGTGCCCAATTTCTATGCCAGGTCAGACACGAAAACGCCGGTCTATGCCGCCTTCATCTCGCTGGCTGTGTTTGTGGCCATGAACCTGGTCCTGCTGGACCGGTTCGGCGTCGTCGGCGTGGCCTTTTCCAGCGTTATAGGCGCGTGGATCAATGTCGGCTTCCTCTATGTGGTGCTGGTGCGGCGCGGCTATTACCGGATCTCGGGCGCCCTGCTGCTGCGCATCGCGCGCCAGTTGGTTGCCGCAGCCGCCATGGGCGCCGCCTTGTTCTATGCGCGCGATTTGCTAACCGACTGGTACGCGGCCGGCCTGCTGGCGCGGTTGTTTGCGCTTGGCGTCCTCGTCCTGTGTGCCGCCATCGTTTATTTTGCGGTTGCCTTTGCCGTCGGCGCGATAGACCGGCAGCGCATCGCCGCCCTGACCAAGAAACAGAAAGCCGATTGATCCCATGCGTGTCGTTTCCGGAATCCAGCCCACGGGCAATTTGCATCTCGGCAATTACCTCGGCGCGATCCGCAATTGGGTGCGCATGCAGGATGAGATCGGCGAGGACGGCGGATGCCTGTTCTTCCTGGCGGACCTGCACGCCATTTCCATGCCGCACGATCCGGCGGATCTGCGCGACGGAACGCTGGAAATGACTGCGGCGCTTGTCGCCTGCGGTATCGATCCGTCTCGCTCCGTCCTGTTCAACCAGGCGCAGGTTCCCCAGCATGCGGAATTGCAGTGGCTGCTCAGCGGCACGGGCCGCATGGGCTGGCTGAACCGCATGACGCAGTGGAAGGACAAGGCGGGCAAGAACCGCGAAGGCGCCAGCATCGCCCTGTTCACCTATCCCGTGCTGCAGGCCGCCGACGTGCTGCTCTACCAGGCGACGCACGTTCCGGTGGGCGAGGACCAGAAACAGCACCTGGAGCTGGCACGCGACATAGCGCAGAAGTTCAACAACGACTTCGGCAGCGAGGACGCCCCCGTCTTCACCCTGCCCGATCCCATCATCCCGCCCGAGGCCGCGCGCATCATGAGCCTGCGCGATGGCACGGCCAAGATGAGCAAGTCCGACCCCAGCGAGATGAGCCGCATCAATCTGGCCGACGATGCCGACACGATCCTGAAGAAGGTGAAGAAGGCAAAATCGGACGCCGATGTCCTGCCATCCGAGGAGGCAGGCCTGGAAGGCCGGGCGGAAGCTGCAAACCTCGTCGCCATCTACGCCGTGCTGGCCGGAACCGACACGGACGGCGTCCTGCGCGAGTTCGGCGGGGAGGGGTTCGGCAAGTTCAAGCCCGCGCTGGCCGAGCTGATGGTGGAGACGCTGGCCCCCATCGGCGCGCGCTTCCGCGAGCTGTCCGCCGATACCGAGGCGCTGGAGGCGATCCTGGCCCGCGGCGCGGCCCGTGCGCGCGAAATCGCCATCCCCACCCTGGACAACGCCTATGCGGCGCTGGGGCTGGTGCGGGGCCCACGCGCCTGATTTGCCTGTGTTTGCGCGACACTTATGTTAAGTGACGCGTTCAAAACGAGTTCATTCCCGACGGCGTAGAACCGTCTGCACAACGGGATGATTCGCGCCCACAATACGCCGGCAAAAGCCGGGTCCGGGGGGAACGGCGCGCGCCCGACAGGGTTTCGCAAAAGAGGTTTGTCATGTTTATCACTACCACTCTGCGCAAGGTAAAGCTGGCCGCTGCTCCGCTGGCACTGGGCGCCCTTGCCGCCTGCACCACCGGCTTCAACGCCGATGTATCGCGCTTCCAGACGCAGCTGCCCGCACCGCAGGGCCAGACCTTCGCCGTCGTGGCGGACGATCCGGCGCTCGCCGGCGGGCTGGAATTCAGCCAGTATGCCGCCTTCGTCACCGAAGAGATGTCGCAGCTGGGCTACACGCCGGTTGTCGATCCGTCGGACGCAAACCTGCTGGTCCGCTTCGATTACGGCATCGACAATGGCCGCGAGCGCATCCGTTCCACGGGCGCTGGCTACGGCTATCGCGACCCGTTCTTCCGCCCCTGGCGCAGCTATACTCCGGTTGTCTATCGCAGCCGCCGCGACGGGCGCGCCCGCGTGGCTTATGTGCCCACGCGCGCATGGGGCTATGGCTGGCACGATCCGTTCTTCGGTGGCCGTGAACGTGTGACCAGCTACACCGTGTTTACCAGCGGCATCACGATGAAGATCGACGATGCACAGAGCGGCGAGCGGCTGTTCGAAGGCAAGGCGCAGGCCGCCTCCACCAGCAACCGCCTGCAGTATCTGGTTCCGAACCTGGTCGAGGCCATGTTCACGGACTTCCCCGGCAATTCCGGCGAAACAGTCCGCATTTCGGTCAAGCCAGAGGACATGGCGGCCCAGCGCCGCTGACCTCCCGGCAGCACGACATCACGAGGAAGGCCGGTCTCCGAAAGGGGGCCGGCCTTTTTCATGCGCCTGATCCGCGCGACTTCGGGCGAGGATGGCGGCGAGCGCAAGCGACGCGGTAAAGGCGCCCGCTTCGGCCAGTGCGGTGAGGCGCTGCGCCCGCGGCCCGAATGGCGCATCGCCCATGAAGCGCCCCAGCGCCTGCAGGTCGAACCTGATGTCCGGCAGGCCCTGCTGCAACGCCCACAGGCTGCCGCCAAGCAGGACGCCGCCTGCGAGATGCAGCAGGAGGCCCGCGCCCATGCCGATGGTTGCGGCCACCGGGATGGCCAGCCGCGCAGGCCTGCCGGAGAGTGCGAGCCACACCGCGGAGCCCGTCGCCGCGCCGAGCACGATACCCTCGACCAGCCCCGTGACCGGAGGCAGGTCGCGCGCGGTCAGCAGGCCCACGCCTTCGCGCGAGACCATGCTGCCAAGCGCGCCCACGGCCATGCCGCCTGCTGCGCCGCCGGCCACCAGCCAAACGTCCGCCCTCCCGCGCCATGCCAGCGCCGCGGAGAGGCCTGCGCCCACCCCGCCGCCGCCCAGCAGGCCGAGCGCCGCAACCAGTGCCGCCAGCACGATGACCGGCCCGCCGGAAACGACTGCATAGAAGGCGCCCGCAACCAGTCCGCTCAGCAGGCCGGCGATGGTGCAGGCCGCCGCCACCGCTGACGGCAAGGAGTGAACCGCCCTCGCGACCGGAGGCGGCGCAGCGCCCAGGCCGGTTTCGACAGGGGCGACGAAGCGGTATCCATGCTTGGGCACGGTGGCGATGAAGCGCGGCGCGGCCGCATCGTCCTCCAGCGCGCGGCGCAGCGTGCGGATGCACTGCGTCAGCGCCTCGTCCGTCACCGGGATGCCGCGCCACACGGCTTGCATGAAGTCGTCCTTGCGCACCAGCTGACCATCGGCGCGAACCATCAGGACCAGCGCATTGAAATAGCGATTGCCCAGTTCCAGCGGCTTTCCGCCGCGCGACAGCACGCGGTTGCGCGTGTCGAGCGTGAAATCGCCGAAGCGGAAGGTGTCGGGGGCAGGCGCGGTCATGTCCGGTGCTGGATAAGCCAAGGCGCGGCGCGCCGGAAGGATTTCAGCCATTCCTCACAAATTGCTCATGCCGCTCAGGTGGTTTTCGGCGCAAGCGGCGGGCTCCGAACCGCATTGAAGGATGTAAAATATGACCCTGACCGAAACTCAGTCCGCGCCCCGGCCCAATGGCTGGCGCATCGCCATGTGGGGCGTGCTGCTCGCTCTTCTATCCCTGCCCGCGCTGATGATGCAGCTGAGCGGGGAATGGGCCTGGACGGCGATCGACTTCATCCTTGCTGCCATCCTGCTTGGCTTCCTTGGCTTGGGCGGAGAGCTCGCGATGCGCATCGGTCGCCCCGGCCCCGCCCGCATCGGGATTGCCCTCGCAGCGCTCACCGCTTTCCTGACGCTGTGGTCTAACGCGGCCGTCGGCATCATCGGCGCGGAGGGCGAGGCCGTGAACATCTGGTTCACCGCCAGCACGCTGCTCGGCATTCTGGCCAGCGCGCTCGTGCGCCTGCGCGCCAATGCCATGCGCTGGATCGCCGCAGCCCTCTCGCTCGTGCCGTCCATCGCAGGCCTGCAGGCTGAGGCCACGATGCCGGGGCACGGCGTGGAATGGGGCATCCTGGCGGTCTTAACCCTAATGTGGGTGGTAGCGAGCCTGTGCTTCGCGCGCGCGGCGAAGCCCTAAAGGCCCGCGGCGCCCTTGGTGGAGCCGAAGCCGCCTGCGCCGCGCGCCGTGTCGTCCAGCTCTTTCACCTCGTCCCACGTCGCCACCGTGACAGGGGCGAGGACGAGCTGCGCAATCCGGTCACCGCGCGCGATGGCGAAGTCCGCATCGCCGTGATTGATCAGCAGCACCTTCAGCTCGCCGCGATAATCGGAATCTATCGTGCCGGGGCTGTTGGGCACGGAAATGCCGTGCTTGAAGGCGAGGCCGGAACGCGGGCGGACCTGGATCTCGTAACCCTCGGGGATAGCGACGCTGAGGCCCGTGGCGACCGCATGGCGTGCGCCTGCGGCCAGGGTCACATCTTCGGCGCTGACCACGTCCATCCCGGCAGCGCCATCGGTGGCATAGGCCGGCAGCGCCAGCCCGCGGCCATGCTCAAGCCTCTTGATCCTGACCGGTATCGTGGTCCCCGATGGCATCGGCAATCCTTTCGACGAGCTTCGTTGCGACACCCTGTTTGGACATCGGCTCCCAGCTGTCCACCCCGTCATCGTAAAGCACGTGGACAGTGTTATCGTCCCCGCCCATCACGTCGCCGGACACATCGTTCGCCACGATCCAGTCCGCGCCCTTGTTGCGGCGTTTCTTCTTGGCGTGGAGCAGCACGTCGTTCGTTTCCGCAGCAAAGCCGATGACCAGTTCCGGCTTGTCCGGGCGGGAGGCCAGCGTGGCCAGGATGTCCGGGTTTTCCTCCAGCAGCAGGGCCGGCGGCGCCGCGCCGCGTTTCTTGATCTTTTCCGGCACGTAATCGCGCGCGCGCCAGTCCGCGACGGCGGCAACCATCACCGCGCAATCGGCGGGCAGAGCCTCGCGCACGGCCTTGGCCATGTCCTCCGCGCTTTCCACGTCCACCCGGTCGACACCCGGGGGCGTTGCCAGTGTCACCGGGCCGCTCACCAGAGTTACCCGCGCGCCTGCCGCTGCTGCTGCGGCGGCGATGGCATAGCCCTGCTTCCCGCTGGAGCGGTTGGCAATGTAGCGCACCGGATCGATCGGCTCATGCGTCGGCCCGGCGGTCACCAGCACATGCTTGCCGTAAAGCGGGCGATGCTGCGGTTCCGCTTCGAAAGCGGGCTGGCCTTCCAGCGGGTCCCACTCCGGGCTGACCGGCGCGGCGGGCGCTTCGCCCTCGAAGGGCTCCGGCGCGGACTGGTTGGTATTGACCTCGTGATTGATGGCCTCCGCATCGGTGGGAGGGGCAGCCTTGGCCTTGCCTTTGCCCGCCAGCAGGCCGCCGCCGAGATCGGGGTTGAAGGCGATTTCCTCTTCCTCGGACCATTCCTCGGCCGGCAATTCCTCCTCGCCCTCGAAGTCTCCGCCGAAATCGTCGCCGTAAGTCGTTTCCTCTTCCTCGATCCGGCGCGGGGTGGAGCGCGGGATGAGCGCGGAGAGGATGCCGGACAGGCCGCCGGACTTTGCCGGTGCTTCCGGCTCCTCGGCCTCGAATTCTTCCTCGTCTTCCGGCTCCAGCGCCTCGAGATAATCGGCGATCTCCCCGGGACCGGCTTCGCCCGGGTCCACGCCCAGCATGTCGGCGATTTCCAGCCAGACGGCTTCGGGTTCGGGCAGGCGGCCGGGGCCGAACTCGCCGCAGGCCATCGCGCCTTCATCGGGCATCATCACGGTGACGCCTGCCTGCCGCAGCCATTCGACATTGCGCTGCGTCGCTTCATGCTCCCACATGCGCACATTCATGGCGGGCACGGCCAGCACGGGCTTGTCTGTGGCGAGGATAAGCGTGGTGCCCATGTCATCCGCGATGCCAGCGGCCATCTTGGCCATGAGGTCCGCCGTTGCGGGGCACACGACCACCAGGTCCGCCTCTCGCGAAAGCTGGATATGGCCGATCTCGGCCTCGTTCTTCAGGTCCCACAGGCTGGTGTGCACCTGGTTGCCGGACAGGGCGGCAAGGCTCATCGGGGTGACAAACTGCGATCCGCCATCGGTCAATACGCACGTCACCTCGCCCCCGCCCTTGCGGATCAGCCGCACGAGCTCGCACGACTTGTAGGCAGCGATGCCGCCGCCGATCACCAGCAGGATTTTCGGCTGTGCCATCGGCCCGCGCCCACCCTCTCAAAACCAGTCCAGAAACGGGACACTAGCACGCGGCCCGCAATGTGCCAGTACTGGCGGGAGAGGGTTAAGTTTTGCCTATCGGCCCCGGCTCTGCGACATGGTGGGCAAACGGGAGAGACAATCATGCGCCTGCTACTCATCGCCGCCCTGTTCCTGCTGGGCATCGTGTTCGTCGCCAATGGCATCGGTTTCCTGCTGACGCCGGAGCAGCAAGCGGCAGGCTTCGGCATGGGCGCAGACGGCATACAGGGCCTCTCCACCCTGAGGGCGGACATGACGGCCTTTTTCGTGGTGGCTGGCGGAGCGCTGATGTGGGGCGCATGGCGCCGCGCGGGCGACGTGCTGCTGGTGGCCGCGGCTCTGGTCGGCATCGCCTTTACCGGCCGCTTCGTCAGCCTGCTGGCAGATGGCATCTACGAAGGCTGGTGGTTCCCCATGGGGGTGGAAGCGCTGACCGTGGTGCTGGCCCTTATCGGGAGCCGGATGCTGCCGCACCACGCGATGAAGGCCTGAAGAGCGCCGCCACCAGGTCCATCAGCGCGCGCGGGGCGAGGGCTATCCCTGCCCCGAAGGCCGGGACCAGCAGCGCCAGCCAGTAGAAGTTCTCCAGCCGGGCGAACAGCGCGGCGGCAATCATGAAGCCTGCGAACCACAGCGTCCCGAAGCCGCCCGTGCGCCCGCCCAGCCCGGCCCATCCGAGCAGGCTGAGCACCACGAGCGGCGGGCCGATCCAGCCCGGCAGCGTCTGCAGCAACGTCACGCCCAGCACCCCGTAAAGCGGCACGACGGGGCCGCCCATGGCCTGCCAGCCTTCCGATGCCAGGTCCTCCGGCAGGCGGTGCGCGGCAACGCCCTGCGCGTGCAGAACCATGCCGATGGCAAAGATCGCCAGCAGCGCCGCAACCGCGCCCGCTTCCCTCCAGCGGCACTGGACCAGCGCAAAGGCCAGCCACAGCAGCACGAAGGGCGCGGCCAGTTCGCGCACCGCCAGCGCGCAAGCGGCCAGCAACAGGGCCGGCCACCAGCGATGCGGGCGATAAAGGGCGAAGGCGAGCGCGAGGAACTGACCCGCGACAATCTCGTGCACCAGCCCCACCTTGTCCATGAAGGCTGTCGCCCCGCAGGCCGCCACCATCAGTGCCGCGCCGACCCGCTCGATCAGCAGCGTCCGGCCCGAAAGGCGCGCGGTCCAGGCCAGGATATTGGCAAAGAACAGGGCAATCGCGATCCAGCGCCAGCCCTCTATCCCGAACAGCGCCGCACCTTGCGCAAGCGTGGGCAGGCGCACGGTAACCGCCGGACTGGTGGGAAAGCCGTTGGCGCGCTGCTCCGCCGTGGCGGCGCTGTAATAGCCCTCGCCCGCTGCGACCCGGCCCGCGATATTCTCGTAAAGGTCCATGTCCTTCATGTCGCCGCGCTCCTCGCGCACCTCGACATCGGACTGCCAGCTGTCGTCATAGGCGGAGACGGCGCTCACGCTCCACACGCTCGCGGCGGCCACGGCCAACAGCAGCGCCAGCGCAGCCCAGCGCGGCAGCAGGCGCAGCGGTCGCTCCAGCGCGGCGAAGCGGGAAACAAGGTCAGGAATGCCGCTCATCGCTGTGCCTGTGCCCCCAATTGCTTGCGAAATCGCTTCGCGCCGGGGCCAAGGCTTTTCACCGCCATCGGCAGGAAGGCATAGCCCACGAACCAGGCCGGCGTGACGACCAGCGCCCAGTAGAAATTGTTCTCCCGCCCGGCCAGCATGAAGAAGATCGCATAGCCGGCAAACAGCAAGAAGGCCGTGCGGCCAAGCTCGCTCTTCCAGCCAGCCCAGCCCAGCAGAGGCAGCACCGCCAGCAGGCCCGCCAGCGGCGCGGGCAGATTGTGCAACACGCTGGAGGCGACGATCTTCTCCGTCAGACCCGCCATGCCGGGCAGGACCAACCAGGGATCCGACGGCCTGTCCGATGCCAGCACATGCTGCTGCACCTCCGCCAGGTGCAGCCACAGCGCAGCGAGGAAGGCCATCACCAGCAGCGCCCAGGCAGCGAATTCGCGCCAGTCGCGCCGCCACAGCGCCAGCGCGCCCAGCAGCAGGACAAAGGGCAGCGCATGTTCGCGGATCGCCAGCGCGGCGGCAGCGGCGAGCCATGCCGCGATCCAGCGGCCCGGCCTGTGCAGCGCCAGCGACAAAGCCAAAAACAGCCCCGCCCAAACCTCGTGCAGCGCGAGGTATTCCGGCTTCGCGCCCATCAGCGTGCCCACGGCCAGCAGCGCGAGGGCGACAGGCCTGCGGTCCGCCCCGCCCGGCTCCTCGCCCAGCCTGCGCCACCATGCGACGAACAGGCCAATCACCAGCAGAACCGCAGCAAGCCCCATGCCCGTCTCGCCTAGCGCGGCAGTCAGATGTGCCAGCGTCGGCAGTCGGACGGCCAGCCCCGGCGTGACCGGGAAGTCGCGCGCGCGCTGCTCCTCCACCGCGACGGCGTGGTAATCTTCGCCGGCCGCAACGCGCTCTGCGATGGCGTCGTAGAGTTGAAGGTCGGTATCGCGCCCCTGTCCCGGCACAGCTTCGGCAGGCTCGCCAGCGGGCGTGATGTCTGCCTGCGCTGGCGGCTCTTGCGGTCCGGACCCAAGATTGGCGGCAACAGCCCAGACGGATATCGCCACCACCAGCAGGGCGCCAAGGGCGCAGGCGGCAGGCGTCCAGCGCGCGAAACGGTCGAATGCGTGTCCGGCGTTCAGCCCAGCCAACCCAGCATGCTCCCCGCCCATACCAGAGCCCCGCCGCCAAGCGCCGCAGCGGTATAGCCCAGCCAGCCGCGCCCTTCGCGCTTGCGGCGTTCCCAAACCAGCTCCACATCGGGCAGCGGAGCGGGCTCCGGCGCGCCGCCCTTGGGCGGAAAGCGCTCCTCTATCCGCCGAACCAGATCGGGAATACCGAGAAGGGTCTGCGTGTCTTCACGGATCCTGTCGGCGATGGCCGCTTCCGGCCCCAGCTCGTCACGGATCCAGCTGCGCACATAAGGCGCGCTGACGTCCCACATGTTGATTTCCGGATCGAGCTGCGTGGCGATCCCTTCCACCATCACCATGGTCTTCTGCAGCAGCAGCAGGTGCGGCTGTGTCTGCATGTCGAAATCGCGCGTGATGGCAAACAGGCCATCCAGCATCTGCCCGACAGACAGCTCACTCACCGGCTTGCCGCGCATGGGCTCGCCCACCGCGCGCAGGGCTGTTGCGAACTCGTCCACCGAATGGTGCGAGGGGACGTAGCGTGCCTCGAAATGAATCTCCGCCACGCGGCGGTAATTGCCAGTGGTCAGGCCATAGAGAATTTCCGCCAGCCATTGCCGCGCCTGCCGGTCGATCCGGCCCATGATGCCGAAATCGATCGCCACGATGGTCCCGTCCGCCCGCACGAAGAGGTTCCCTTGGTGCATGTCGGCATGGAAGAAGCCCGCGCTGATGGCCTGCGTCAGGAAGGCCAGCACCAGCCTGCGGGCCAGTTCCTTGCGGTCATGCCCGGCTGCCTCCAGCGCCTCGACGTCGCTGATCTTGACCCCGTCGATCCACTCGATGGTCATCACCCGGCCATTGGTGCGGTCCCAGTCGATGGCGGGGATGGCATAGCCGGGATGGCCTGCCATCACCTCTGCCAGTTCGGATGCGCTGGCCGCCTCGCGCCGCAGGTCCAGCTCGCGATTGGTCCAGCGCTTGAAATTGGCGATGGTCAGTGCCGGGCGCAGGCGCGCAGCTTCCCCGCCCAGCGCCTCCAGATGCGCTGCGGCCCATTCATAAGTCGTAATGTCGCGCGCGAAGCGTTCGCGGATGCCGGGGCGCAGGACCTTGATGGCCACGGTTGTGCCGTCCGTCGTCACGCCCTTGTGCACCTGCGCAATGCTGGCGGCGCCCACAGGCTCCGGATCGATATGGCTGAACAGCGTGTCCAGCGGCTGCTCGAAAGTGGCGGCCACTTCGCGCTCGATGGCGGCAAAGGGCACCGGTGGCAGGCTGTCCTGCAGGCTCAGCAGGTTGTGCGCGGCCGCATCGCCCACCAGATCGGGACGGGTGGCGAGCGACTGGCCCAGCTTGATGGCGGCCGGGCCGATGTCTTGGAAGGCTGCGGCGTAATCCGGCTCGCGCGGCTGGAAGGTGCCGAAGCGCGCGATACGGGCCAGCCGCTTGACCGGAGAGGGCGTGTTGGGATCGGCCTCGATCCCGCGCAGCGCGCCATGCTTCGCCAGCGTGCGGCCCCATTTCAGGAGCCGCCAGATATGCGTCGAGGGGCGCGTCACCCTATACTTTCCACCCGGAATGGATGTTGACCGCGCCGCCCAGGATGCTTTCCACGCGGGTTCGGGCAAAGCCTGCCTCGCGGATCATGCCTTCGAAGACCGGCGGCTTGGGGAAGCGGCGGATCGATTCGGCGAGATAGCGGTAACTGTCCTCGTCATCCGCAATGACCTTGCCGAGCTGCGGCATCAGCTTGTGGGAATAGAGGTCGTAGACTTCGCGGAAGCCCGGCCAGTCCGTCTGGCTGAACTCCAGGCAGAAGAACCGCCCGCCATATTTCAGCACGCGGTGCGCCTCGCGCAGGGCCTTGGGGATATCGGTCACGTTCCGGATGCCGAATGCGATGGTGTAAGCATCGAAGACGCGCGGGGGATAGGTCAGCTCTTCGGCGTTCTGGTTGGACCAGACGAGGCCATCTATCCCGCGCTCCATTGCGCGTTCGACACCCACATCCAGCATTTCCTGGTTGATGTCCGCTACGGTGACGTCCGCCCCGCGCGCTGCCATGCGGAAGGCGATGTCGCCCGTGCCGCCTGCCATGTCGAGGATCGCCTCGCCCGGCTGCGGCTTCACACGGCGCACGAAAGTGTCCTTCCACACGCGGTGCATGCCGGCGGACATGGCATCGTTCATCACATCGTACTTGGCCGCCACGCCTGAAAAGACCGCGCCAACGCGCCGCGTCTTCTCTTCCGGGGCGACCTCTTCATACCCGAAGGAAACCGTATCGTTCATGGGCCGCAGCCTTACGGGCAATTGCCCGGCGCGCAAAGGGTGTTAGGGGGGAGGATTATCGGAGCAGCCGCGCCGCCCGCACCCTCCACCCTTCCACCCGGAGCCTACCGGGACAATATCCGGGTGGAAGGGTGGAGGGTGCGGGCGGCTGGGCCAAACGCAAGACGAGTAAGCTGGGCCAAACGCAAGACGAGTAAGATGCCGGAGCTTCCAGAAGTCGAAACCACCGTGCGGGGTCTTGCACGCTTCCTTGACGGGGCGCGGCTGGACCGGGTGGTGCTGAACCGGCCGGACATGCGCTTCCCCTTCCCGCAGGGGCTGGTGCAGGCGCTGACGGGGGCGCGCATCGTCTCGCTGGGGCGGCGGGCGAAATACGGCCTGCTGCATACGGACCGTGACGATACCCTTATCTTCCACTTGGGCATGAGCGGGCGCTGGCGCATCGACCCGGATGGCGCGGACAAGCATGACCACATGGTGCTGCATGCCGCCGGCCATGTCTTCGCGCTGAACGATCCGCGCCGCTTCGGCTATGTCGACATGGTGCGGGCAAATGCGCTGCAGGACTGGCCCGCCTTTGCCGTGATGGGGCCCGAGCCGCTGGACGACGCGCTGGATGCAGCCCACCTCAAGGCCGCGCTTGCCGGGCGCAAGCAGGCGATCAAGCTGATGCTGCTGGACCAGCGCGTGGTGGCAGGCCTTGGCAATATCTATGTGTGCGAGGCGCTGTGGCGCGCGCGCATCCATCCGCGAAAGGCAGCCGGCAAGGTCTCCCGCCCCGCGCTGGAGCGTCTGGTGCCCGCTATCCGCGAAGTCATTACCGAGGCGATTGCGGCAGGCGGATCGACCTTGCGCGATTATGCCCAGCCGGACGGGGAGCTGGGCTATTTCTCCAAGCAGTTCGATGTCTACGGCCGTGAGGATGCACCCTGCCACCGCGCCGATGGCGGCGTGATCCGGCGCTTGGCGCAGGGCGGGCGCAGCACATGGTACTGCCCGCGCTGCCAGCGGTGACCATGCGCCGGGGCAGCTCCGCGGCACGCAACCGCTTGACGATTCGGCGAGTGCGACCTATGTGCGCGCCTTTCCGGCGGGCTTGCCTGCCGTTTTAGCACGCAATTTGACAATGAAGGCGGCGTACCCCGCCGCAAGCAAGGACTGACATGGCCAATTCGCCGCAAGCCAAGAAGCGTATCCGCCGCAACGAACGCCGCGCAGAAATCAACGGCGCGCGCATGAGCCGCATCCGTGGTTTCCTCAAGAAGGTGGAAACGGCAATCGAAGGCGGCAGCCAGGACGAAGCGAAAGCTGCCCTGCGCGCAGCCCAGCCGGAACTCGCCCGCGGTGTTGCCCGCGGCGTGCTGCACAAGAATACCGTGGCTCGCAAGATGAGCCGCCTGAGCAAGCGGGTCGCCGCTCTCTGA